>CAISYO010000001.1 GCA_903889745.1 uncultured Bacteroidota bacterium
ATTATTATTATTATTATTATCGCCTCCTACAGTTCCCCCTTTGGGGGTTAGGGGGCTATTCATTAGTTCAGAATATCCAACGGCTTCTCCAATCAATGTTGCAGCGGTACAATCTGTAATTTTTACCATCACAAATTCACCTACTTTGTAATTTTCTTTTGGGAAAACAACTACTGTATTTTGCGAATTTCTTCCACTCCAATGTGCATCAGAACGTTTTGATTCTTTTTCAATCAATACTTCTACTTCTTGTCCAATGAATCGTTGCGTTCTTTCTAAACCTATTTTTTGTTGCAAATCGATAATTTCGTTTAAACGTCTTTTCTTCACTTCTTCAGGAACGTCGTCTTCCATTTTTCTGGCAGCTAATGTTCCTGGGCGTTCAGAATAAGCAAACATAAATCCGAAATCATATTTTACATATTCCATCAAACTTAAGGTGTCTTGATGATCTTCTTCTGTTTCTGTTGGGAAACCTGTAATCATGTCTTGAGACAACGAAATATCTGGAATAATCGAGTATATTTTATCAATCAACGCAATGTATTCTTCACGGGTGTGTTGACGATTCATTGCTTCCAGAATTCGTGTGCTTCCGCTTTGAACCGGTAAATGAATATAATTACATATATTATGGTGTTTTGCCATAGTTTCAATCACTTCAACGTGCATATCTTGCGGATTTGAAGTCGAGAATCTAAAACGCATTTTAGGAAACAACGTTGCGCATTTGTCCAACAATTGTGCAAAATCCATCGCTGTAGCTTTTTGCATTTCGGTGGCTTTGTCGTAGTCTTTTTTCAAACCACCACCATACCAAAGGTAACTGTCTACATTTTGTCCTAACAAGGTTACTTCTTTAAAACCTCTATCGTATAAATCTTGAATTTCGTCAATAATACTCTGTGGTTCACGACTACGTTCACGACCACGTGTAAAAGGAACTACGCAAAACGTACACATATTATCACAACCTCTTGTTATCGAAACAAAAGCATTTACGCCGTTAGAATTTAATCTAACGGGTGAAATGTCACCATAGGTTTCTTCTTTAGACAAAATTACGTTGATGGCATCTCTACCTTCTTCAACTTCGGCTAATAAATTTGGTAAATCTTTATAAGCATCGGGTCCAACGACCATGTCAACAATTTTTTCTTCTTCTAAGAACTGACTTTTCAAACGTTCGGCCATACAACCAAGAACTCCAACTTTCATCGTAGGATTAATTTTTTTAACTGCGTTGTATTTTTCTAAACGTTTACGAATGGTTTGTTCTGCTTTATCGCGAATAGAGCAAGTATTGACCAAAACTAAATCGGCATCTTCTAAGTTTTGAGTCGTATTATATCCGTTTTCATACAGAATAGAGGCCACAATTTCGCTGTCCGAAAAATTCATTTGGCAACCATAACTCTCTATAAAAAGTTTTTTTGTATTTCCTTCTTTTTGGTCAAGCACTAAACTCTGACCTTGTTTGTTTTCATCAATTTCCTTTTCCATACTAAAGATATGCTTTGATTCTTTCCGAAGTTTCGGATTGCAAAGATAATACTAAAATCTAAAATATGACAAGATGTCAGTAAAGGTTTAACAAGATTTTTTATTTATTTTACCTGATTAACCTATAATTTCATTTTTTATTGGTTTTTTCTTCAATGTAATAAGTATTAATTAGGTTCAAATTGAACTAAAAATTAGTAAAAATGTAATTGAGAAGTCAAAATTTAAAAAAAATAGATACTTTTGCCGAACAAATAACAAAGTGAAATGGCAAAGAATTTAGTAATCGTTGAGTCACCAGCTAAGGCAAAAACCATCGAAAAATTTCTAGGAAGCGACTACCAAGTTGAGTCGAGTTATGGGCATATAGCCGACTTGCCTTCGAGAGAAATAGGAGTAGATGTGGCTAATGGGTTTAAGCCTAAATATGAAGTTTCGGCCGATAAAAAAGCATTGGTGACCAAATTAAAAGGATTAGCTAAAAATGCCGAAATGGTTTGGTTAGCTTCCGATGAGGACCGTGAAGGAGAAGCGATTTCTTGGCACTTATCTGAAGAATTAAATTTAAAACCCGAAAAAACAAAACGCATCGTTTTTCACGAAATTACGAAAACGGCTATTCAAAAAGCAATCGAAAACCCAAGAGGAATAGATTATAACTTAGTAAATGCGCAACAAGCACGAAGAGTTTTAGACCGTTTAGTAGGATATGAATTATCACCAGTACTTTGGAAAAAAGTAAAAGGAGGATTGTCTGCGGGTCGTGTACAATCGGTTTCTGTTCGTTTAATTGTGGAACGTGAACGTGAAATTCAAAATTTCAATCCAGAAGCTTCCTATAGCATTACGGCAGAATTTACAAACGAAGCAGGAAAAACATTCAAAGCAAAATTACCAAAGAACTTCGCAACTAAAAAAGAAGCAGAAGATTTTTTAACTAAAAATATTGGTTCAACCTATAAAGTAGGAGATTTAGAAACCAAACCCACGAAAAAATCACCAGCAGCGCCTTTTACAACTTCAACACTGCAACAAGAAGCAGCTAGAAAATTGTATTTACCTGTTGGAATTACGATGCAAATTGCACAACGTTTATACGAAGCCGGACTTATAACGTATATGAGAACCGATAGTGTAAATTTATCGCAAGAAGCCATGGCAGCAGCTCAAGCTGAAATCACTAGTTATTATGGAAAGGAATTTTCGAAGCCAAGAAATTTCAACACCAAATCAAAAGGAGCACAGGAGGCACACGAAGCCATTCGTCCAACCGATATGTCGCGTCATACCGTAAATATTGATAGAGATCAAGCGCGTTTGTATGATTTAATTTGGAAAAGAACGTTAGCTTCTCAAATGAGCGATGCCGAATTAGAACGAACCAATGTTAAAATTGATTCGAGTAATCATTCAGAAACATTTACAGCAACTGGAGAAGTTATCAAGTTTGAAGGTTTCTTAAAAGTATATTTGGAAGGTCATGACGACGATGAAGAGGAACAAGAAGGAATGTTGCCTGCTTTAAAAGTTAATGAAAAATTAACCAATAATTATATCACGGCTACCGAACGTTTTTCGCGTGCGCCAAGTCGTTATACTGAAGCTTCTTTGGTAAAAAAATTAGAAGAATTAGGAATTGGTCGTCCGTCAACTTATGCGCCAACTATTTCTACAATTATTGCCAGAACCTATGTAGAAAAAGGAAGTTTTGAAGGGCAAGAGCGAAAATACACTCAAATAGTATTAAAAAATAGCGAAGTTAAAGCACAAGTTTTAACTGAAAATGTAGGTTCAGATAAAGGAAAATTAGTACCAACGGATATCGGAATTATTGTGAATGATTTCTTGGTGAAAAACTTTGGAACTATTTTAGATTATAATTTCACAGCTAAAGTGGAGCAAGATTTTGATGAAATTGCAGAAGGAAAAGTGGATTGGGCAAAAATGATGAATGATTTCTACAAGCATTTTCATCCAAACGTAGTTGATGTTGAAAAAAATGCCGATAGAGAAAGCGGTGAACGTATTTTAGGAGTGCATCCAGTTTCAGGAAAACAAGTATCTGTGCGTTTAGGAAAATATGGAGCAATGGCTCAAATTGGTCATATTGATGAAGAAAATAAACAATTTGCTAGTTTACGACCAGATCAAAATATTGGGAACATAACTTTAGAAGAAGTATTGAATTTATTCTTGCTTCCAAAACAATTAGGCACCTACAAAGGAGAAGAAATTGAAGTAAATAATGGTCGTTTTGGGCCTTATGTGAAATTTGGAACCCAATTTATTTCGTTGCCAAAAGGAGTTGATCCAATGGATGTAACCATGGAAACCGCTCAAGGTTTAATCGATGAAAAAGCACAAGCCGATGCGCCTATAGGAACCTACGATAATTTGCCAATTCAAAAAGGTGTGGGGCGTTTTGGCCCTTTCATTAAATGGAACGGCATGTTTATCAATGTGAATAAAAAATACAATTTCGATAATTTATCTCAGTCAGATTTGAATGAGTTGATTGAAGAAAAACAACAAAAAGATATCGATAAAGTGCTTCATAATTGGACAGATGAAGGCATTAAAGTAGAAAAAGCACGATGGGGTCGTTCTGTGATAACGAAAGGGAAGATAAAAATTGAATTAAGTAAAGACGTTGATGCAAGTAAATTAACATTAGCACAAGTTCAGGACTTAATTGAAAAGAAAACACCTGCAAAAAAAGCATCGGCTAAAAAAGCAACTACTAAGAAAACAACTACAAAAAAGAAATAGCTAATGGTTTTCGATTTTTTGCAACCCGTTTCTTCAGCTGTAGAAGAATATATTTCAACCTTAAGTAATCAAACATTAGGTAAAAAAGTGGTGCTTCATACCCAAACCGATTTTCCGGTATTGGAAAACATTGCTTTGGCCTTAATTACAGTGAATGAGAGTAGAGGAGCAGCAAAAGAAAATGAAGATTGTAATTTTGATCGTTTTAGAAAAGAATTTTATAGTTTATATCCAGGCAATTGGGCTGTTTCAATGGCTGATTTAGGAACTATTGAGGCCGGTGCTAGTATTGAGGATACTTATTTTTTATTAAAAAAACTAGTGGAAGAACTCGTAAAGAAAAGAATTATTCCGATAGTTATTGGTGGAAGTCAAGATTTGACTTATGCGATGTATCGAGCTTATGATAATTTAGATCAGATGGTGAATTTAGTAGCTGTAGATAATCAATTTGATTTTGCTAAAGAAAATGCATTGCCATCCAATTCATATTTGTCTAAAATTATTATTGAAGAGCCTACGAATTTGTTCAATTATGCAAATTTAGGATATCAAACTTACTACAACTCACAGGAAGAAATTGATTTGATAGAAAAGATGTATTTTGAAGCGTATCGATTAGGTGAAGTGGCAACAAATATTGCTGTGGCCGAACCCGTTTTTAGAGATGCTGATTTAGTGAGTATTGATGTAACCGCTGTACAATCATCTTTTTCTGGAAATTTTTCACAATTCAATCCGAATGGTTTTAATGGAAAAGAGATATGTTCATTAACTCGATATGCAGGAATTAGTGATAAAGTTTCGGCTTTTGGAATATTTAATTTTAATGAAACGGCTCAAGAAACAGTATTAATTGCACAAATGGCTTGGTATTTTATTGAAGGATTTAGTTTTCGATCGAATGAATATCCATTTGGAAGCAAAGAAAAGTATATTAAGTATATTGTTCCCATTGAAGAAGAAGAATTGGTATTTTACAAAAGCAATATTTCTGGCAGATGGTGGATTGAAATTCCATTTTTAACAAATGTTAATAATAAATTAAAAAGAATTACGTTATTACCTTGTACAAATGAAGATTATTTAGCAGCTTGCGAACAAGAAATACCAGAAAGATGGTGGAAAGCTCAACGAAGAAATATAGTCTAAGTGGTTATGTTTTAAGCTGTTTTATTAAAAAAATAAGTGTGAATTTATAAAAAACAGATATTTTTTGCACGTTTTTTCAAAAAAAATTGTTTTTTTCAAAATTATTGAATAGGTTTACGCCCTTAAAAATGTATACAATTAACCCAAATTTATATGAACAAGTTCATTGCATTTTCAGCAATTTTATCCTTATTTATCAGTTGTGGTAAAGGTGATAGAGGAGAATTAGTCGGAGTTAAAGGCAAAAAATGGCATCCTGAGAAACCTTACGGGATGACATTAGTACCCGGCGGAGCCTTTATCATGGGTAAATCAGATGATGATTTAGCTAACATTCAAGACGCGCCTACAAAAACTGTTACTGTTGCCTCATTTTACATGGATGAGACGGAAATTACGAATAGTGAATACCGTCAATTTGTAAATTGGGTAAAAGATTCCATCATTAAAACTCGATTAGCAATTACTGCAGACGAGCAAGAAAAAAAACCTGGTTCTGGTGGTGTAGGTGAATTTGCTTTTGCAGATGCTGATACCACAAAGATGTCGGTTTATGACAAATACATGTATAAAAACTATTATAGTTTAGGTTCGGATGATGACATGTATTCTGGAAGAAAATTAAACCAAAAGATAAAACTTATTAAAGATACTAAAAAGTACCCAGATGAGTTATATGTTGAGGTTATGGATTCTATGTATTTACCAGAATCAGAATCGTACAATGGTATAAAAACTATTGATGCATCTAAATTAAAATTCAAATACAATCAGGTAGATTTAAATAAAGCGGTAAAAAAGAAAGGTAGAAAAAATTTCTATGAAAAAACTCCGCCAATTGAAATTTATCCAGATACGACAGTTTGGATTAAAGATTTTGCATACTCCTACAATGAGCCTATGCACAACAACTATTTCTGGCACCAAGCCTACTGTGATTATCCAGTAGTGGGTGTTTCTTGGAAGCAATCTAAAGCTTTTTGTGCTTGGAGAACGATGTATAAAAATGGATACATCAAAAAGAAAAAAGGAAGAAATCAAGTAAATGAGTTCAGATTGCCAACAGAAGCTCAATGGGAATATGCAGCAAGAGGAGGAATTGAAGGCGCAACCTACCCATGGGGAGGTCCTTATGCTAAAAATGACAGAGGATGTTTCTTAGCAAATTTCAAACCAGTTCGTGGAGACTATGCTGCAGATGGAGCTTTATATACTGTTGAAGCTAAATCTTTTGAGCCAAATGATTTTAACCTATACAACATGGCTGGAAATGTAGCAGAATGGACTGAATCTTCTTATTTTGCAGAATCTTATGAATTCGTTTCAACAATGAATCCAAATATATCCGATAGAACAAACCAACGAAAAGTAGTACGTGGAGGTTCATGGAAAGATGTTGGGTATATGTTACAAGTATCAACTCGTGATTTCGAATATGCTGATTCAGCTAGAAGTTACATCGGTTTTAGAACTGTTCAAGATTACATGGGAACAGCGCCTACCGGAAAAAGTCCAAAATAGTATTAAACCAATTTTATTATAATTAACTTAACTAACAAATTTTTTTTATTATGGGAATTTTATCACCAAAAGTAATGAACTTCACCTATGGAATGGGTGCAGCAGTAGTAATCGTAGGAGCTTTATTCAAATTAATGCATTGGCCTTTTGCAAGTGCTATGTTGATTATCGGATTAAGTACTGAAGCCTTAATTTTTGGACTTTCAGCATTTGATAAGCCTGAGAAAGATTTAGATTGGTCTTTAGTATACCCAGAATTAGCAGGAGGTGAACCTTCAACTAAAAAAGGTAAAGCTGAAAATCCAACTGAAGCACAAGGATTATTATCTCAAAAATTAGATAATATGTTAAAAGAAGCTAAAGTAGATGCAGAATTAATGGCAAGCTTAGGAAATAGCATTAAAAACTTCGAAGGTGCTGCTAAATCAATTTCTCCAACGGTAGATGCTATGGCGGGACAAAAGAAATATGCTGAAGAAATGGCTGCAGCAGCTGCAAATATGGAAGCTTTAAACGGTTTATATAAAGTTCAATTAGATAGTGCAGACAGAAACGCACAAGCTAATCAAGAAATTGCAGAAAATGCTGCTAAATTAAAAGAGCAAATGCAATCAATGACTTCAAACATTGCGTCTTTAAACGCTGTTTACGGAGGTATGCTTACTGCTATGAGTAACAGAGGATAATTAGTTTTATCAATATATAATTATTAATTAAA
>CAISYO010000002.1 GCA_903889745.1 uncultured Bacteroidota bacterium
ATATTCATAATTATTATTAATGTAATTCTTAGTGATAGATAACTTGATTATGTAGTATTTTTGATAAACTAATCAATTAAAAGTATGAAAAAAATTATTGTAGTAGTTGCATTCATAATGAGTGCAAATTTAATTTACTCGCAAGATTATGTAGATATTGTAAAGTTAACTACTAATAATGCAACACTAGGCAACATTGATAATAATTATAAAACTAGTGTAAACAACCTAAACATGGAAGTTTACTATCCAAAAAAATTATCAGATAAAGCCGTATTATTAACTGGTTTTACCGTTGAAAACACAAGATTAAACTTAAGTCCAGGCTCTGATAGAAGCAGCTTAACCATGACACGTTTAAATGTAGGAATGAAATACCAACATTCTGAGAAATGGACTGGAACTTATCTATTACTTCCAAAAATTGCTTCCGATTTTGATAATATTGGATCAAATGACTTCCAATTTGGAGGAATAGCCGTTTTAGATTATCAATACAGTGAATCCTATAAAATTAAATTTGGATTGTTTGCTTCATCTGAAAATTACGGATCAACAATTACACCAATAATTGGATTATGGCACCGATCTAAAGACAATAAATTTTATATTAATGCCACTTTACCAATTCGTATGGATGCTAATTATGCATTATCAAAAAATTTCAGCGTAGGTTCTGATTTAGCGACTTCTATTAAATCCTATAATCTTTCCGAATTAAATTCTGCCGCTTATGTTCAAGAGGAATCCATTCGCTTTGCGCTTTATGCAGCACTTGGTTTAATGGATAATTCAATTATTTTAAGAGGAAAAGTAGGATTTGATACCACAGATTATGGCGTTTTTAACAGTAATCAAAAAGTAGGCGCACAAGTTTTAACGTTCCCACTTAGCTCTGACAAAAGAAATCGACTTAATTCAGAATTTGATTCTTCACTTTATATAGGATTTGATGCGATTTATCGATTTGATTTAACCAAAGAAACAAAATAATAAAGGGAGCTGAAAAGCTCCTTTTTTTATCTATTTACAACAACTTCTCATCTTCTCTTTCGTAAAACTCGTCGATGGATAATTTTTCTTGTTGCGAAGCCATAACCGCTAATGCATCACAGCGTTCGTTTTGTGGATGACTGTTGTGTCCTTTAACCCATTGAAAATCAACTTGATGTTGGCGATAAATTTTTAAGAAACGCAACCACAAATCGGGGTTTTTCTTGGCTTTGAAGTTGATTTTTTCCCACTGAAAGACCCAGCGTTTTTCAACCGCATCCACTACATATTTCGAATCAGAAACGACCAAGACTTTGGTTTTTGTATTTTTTAATTTTTCTAACCCTACAATTACCGCTAATAATTCCATTCTATTATTAGTAGAAATGCGAAAGCCTTCGTAAAATTCTTTTTTATAAGGCGTTCCTACCATTTCCATGACCACGCCATAGCCTGCCGGACCAGGATTTCCCTTGGCGGCACCGTCTGTATATATGTGGACTTCGTGTTGCAAAATTTGAATTTAGAATTTAGAATTTAGAACGTCGGAAATAACCGTTGGAAAATACTGATGCTCTAAAACATGGATTTTATATGCAATTTCTTCTGCCGTTTTACAATCTTCAATATTTACAGACTTTTGAAAAATAAATTCGCCTTCATCGTAGTGTTCGTTTACATAATGAATGGTAATTCCCGTTTCTTGTTCTTTATTTTCTAAAACGGCTTGATGCACATGCATGCCATACATACCTTTTCCGCCATATTTTGGTAACAATGCCGGGTGAATATTTATCACTTTTGGATATTCCTTTAATATAGATTCGGGAAATTTTAATAAAAATCCGGCCAAAACAATTAAATCGGGCTGAAACTGCTGCAATTTTTCAAGCACAAAACCTTCATTTAATTGCGCTTTTGAAAATACTACCGATGAAATGTTATGGTTTTTTGCTCGATCTAACACTTTGGCATCGGCCTTATTAGAAAAAATAGCCACAACGGAACCTTCTTTGTTACTTTTAAAAAATTTAATAATTTCTTCGGCGTTTGAACCATTTCCAGAAGCAAAAAGCACAATATTCTTCATTTATAAATAATTTCTTCCCACAAAAAAAAGAATAATAATTGGTAAAAAATAAAAAAAAGAAGCCTTTGTGAATTATTTTTTTTAAATTCGTAGTTATATTTAGCAACAAAAAGGTGGTTTTAAAATAAAGTTTTTTATTTTTGCCAACAAATTAAATTAAAAATTAAAAGATTATGTCAGACATTGCATCAAGAGTAAAAGCGATTATCG
>CAISYO010000003.1 GCA_903889745.1 uncultured Bacteroidota bacterium
CATCATAAATTTAAATTTAATTAAAAATATTTTTTGTTGTTTTTAATAAATGTTGAAAACTTTCATTTTATCAATTTTGTTATAATTTGGTTAATTCTAATTTTTCAATTCTGATTTCTAATTTCTTCTTCGTAACTTTAAACAATAATTAGAAATGATACAATGAGTAAGAAACCAAAAAAATTAGGAAATAAACCAAAAGATTTTACTGCACAAATATTTAAAATACTTTCAAGAGAACCTTCTAAATCTTTTAATTACAAACAAATAGCTGCTGTTTTAGAACTTTCAGATACGAAAAGCAGAAACGAAATAATTAGAGATTTAAAAATACTAAAAGCACAAGATAAAATTCACGAAACTGAAATTGGAAAATATCAAATTATTTACAAAGCAGAATATTACGAAGGAATTATAGATATGACTTCTCGTAAAACAGGCTATTTTGTTTGTGACGAATTAGAAGACGATGTTTTTGTTCCGTTTATTAACTTAAATCATGCGTTAGATGGTGATAAAGTGAAAGCTTATATTTACAATAGAAGAAGTTCACGCAAACCAGAAGCAGAAGTTTTAGAAATTTTAGAACGAAAAAAATCAGAATTTGTTGGAGTTATCGATATTCAAAAAAACTTTGCTTTTGTAACAACAGCCAATGCTAAAATGTATACCGATATTTTCATCCCAAAAAATAAAATTGGTGATGCAGAACATGGTGATGTTGTTTTAGTAACGCTAGAAGACTGGCCTAAAAAAGCCGATTCTCCTTTTGGTTCTGTGATAAAAGTTTTAGGAAAACCAGGAGAACACAATACAGAAATTCACGCGATTTTAGCTGAATATGGTTTACCGTATGATTTTCCAATTGAAGTAGAAGCGTATGCAAATAAAATTGATACTTCAATCACAGAAGAAGAAAGAAAAAAACGTCGCGATATGCGTGATGTTTTAACCTTTACGATTGATCCAAAAGATGCTAAAGATTTTGATGATGCATTATCATTTCAAGTGTTAGAAAATGGAAATTACGAAATAGGTGTGCATATTGCCGATGTTTCGCATTATTTAGAAGAAGGAACTATTTTAGATGATGAAGCGTATAAAAGAGCTACTTCGGTTTATTTGGTAGATAGAGTAGTTCCAATGCTTCCTGAAGTATTATCTAATTTTGCTTGTTCGCTTCGACCACATGAAGAAAAATATACTTTTTCAGCCGTTTTTCAATTAAATAATAAAGCGGAAGTAGTTGATTCATGGTTTGGAAGAACCATAACGTATTCTGATCAACGTTTTGCGTATGAAGAAGCTCAGAGTATCATCGAAACAAAATCAGATGTTATTCCAGCCGAAATTTCATTAACTG
Source organism: uncultured Bacteroidota bacterium (assembly GCA_903889745.1). Classification (GTDB taxonomy): domain Bacteria; phylum Bacteroidota; class Bacteroidia; order Flavobacteriales; family Flavobacteriaceae; genus Flavobacterium. The sequence goes on from CAISYO010000003.1 coordinate 1,364, forward strand.
GAAACGAATACATTGTTCCAAAACCAATAGTTGATGCTACTTTAAAAATGGATGAATTAGCTAAAATTCTTAGAAGAAAAAGAATGGCAGCTGGAGCGATTTCGTTTGATAAAGTAGAAGTAAAATTTAATTTGAATGAAGATGCAGAACCAATTGGAGTATACTTCAAACAAAGTAAAGATGCGAATCATTTGATTGAAGAATTCATGTTGTTAGCGAATAGAAAAGTAGCGGAATTCATTGGAAAACAAAAGAAAACCTTTATTTACAGAATTCACGATGAACCAAATGAAGATAAATTAATCAATCTTCAAACCGTGATTGCTAAGTTTGGATATTCAATCAATTTCCGTTCTAAAAAAGATATTTCGAATTCGTTAAATAATTTATTAGAAGAAGTTCAAGGTAAAAAAGAACAAAATTTAGTAGATACACTTACAATTAGAAGTATGAGTAAGGCGGCTTATTCAACTGAAAATATTGGTCACTACGGATTAGCTTTTGATTATTATAGTCATTTTACCTCGCCAATTCGTCGTTATCCGGATGTTATGGCACACCGTTTGTTACAATATTACATAGATGGTGGAAAAAGTGTAAGTGAAGAAGATTATGAAGAAAAATGTGTGCATTCTTCACAAATGGAAGGTTTAGCGGCTCAAGCCGAACGCGATTCTGTGAAATACATGCAAGTAAAATACATGCAAGATCATAAAGACGAAGAGTTTTTAGGTGTAATTTCTGGTGTAACCGAATGGGGAATTTATGTAGAAATCATCGAAAACAAATGCGAAGGAATGGTTAGAATTCGTGAAATTAGAGATGATTATTACACCTTTGATGATAAACAATATGCTTTAGTAGGTGA
>CAISYO010000004.1 GCA_903889745.1 uncultured Bacteroidota bacterium
GTTATGGCACATTTAAAAACAACATAATATGAAAAAGAAAAACAAAACTTGGACAATTATTTTAGGATTTTCTTTGACAGCTTTCAACGTGACAGCTCAAGAAAATCTGCAAACTGACCCTTTATTGAATTACAAAAATTTCTATGAAATTGGGCTTTCAGTTAATGGAACTAGAGTGAACACAAATCACACTGTATTCAACACTTCAAAAGGTCAATATAATTTTCAGAAAAACAACTATTTACCGACAATTGATGCAAGTTTCAATTATGGTTGGTTATTTAAAGACAAAGAAAATAACAGTATTTGGACACTAAAAACGGGTATTAATATGTTAAGTAGAACTGCAAATCTAACGGATAGTGTTGGCTCTAACCTAAGGCTCTATTCAGGTTATTTGCAAATACCAATTCAATTTGGTTTTAGAAGTCCTCTAAAGTACAACACTGTTAAAAACAACTTTTATAGAGCAATTGAATTTAATGCTGGTGTTTATGCTGCAACTCCATTAACGCAAAAACTTGACAATCCCGACAACTTGGATGCACGAGGTAAAACTTTACCAACAAATTACTTTAAATTTGGATTTATAGGTGAAGTCGTTTTTACCGCACTAGACAGTAAAGGACACGGACATAAATTTGGAATAAAAGTTTCAAGCGATTTCCCAACTATACTTAAAGTAAAAGAAACTCCTAATGAACTATATCCTTACTACTCTACAATTGGAATATTTTATAACATAATGAACATATACAAATAAGAAAAACGAAGCCATAACACGGGTTTGGCAAAAGTGGCGGTTCAGTGCTCCGCAGACACATTTGTGGTTAATCAAAGTTTGGTTCTCCGCATCAACATTTGTGGTGAAAATCGCCACCTTCGCCAAGCCCGAAAACGTTATGCACAACCATCCACTCCCGAAAACACAGAGTAATATGACATATAAGATATTATTAATTTTTGCTCTACTTTATTTTACACTTTCATCATGTAGTTCGGCAATTTCAGATAGAATTCAAAATATTGACTTTAAAAACACAAACATACAAGTTGACACATTTCCTGTACATAAGAAGGTGTCTATTGATCTTGAAACAAGAAACAAATTCCATTATGGAGATAAGAAGATACTGATTTTAATAAATAGTACGTATGTGGTGTTTTACGGAACATATTCTGAGTTGAAAAAAATAAAAATCCCATTACCTAAAGCAAATGACTATTCTGAAAATTCTTCTGAATATCTTGTTTCGGTTGAATTCCATGATATTTATGAAACAAAACGATATAAGTGGGCTTCGGATGAATTGAATTACTTCGATGAAAATAAAATGAATTTGATAAAATTACTTTATACAGGAAATCCAGAGGAAAGTGTAACATTAAAAGTAGAGCAAATAGAATAGAATTTAGGCTGTGCATAACACGGGTCAAGCTACATGCCTCAGTTCTTTCTTCGAAAAACAGTTTATATGTAAGAAAATAATTTAACTTCGAATCTGGGTTTACTTTAAAAAGTTCGGCACGCCGCCAGGCCCGAAAACGTTAGCTGCAACCTAAAATCAAGAATATATGAATGTACAAGAAGCAATTAATTTTATCAATCAGAAAATTCAAGAACTGAATCTTCCTGGTTTTGACCCAATTGTTTGGACTGACAGCACATGTGATTTACTTAGACGTATTTTTCCTCTATCTCATGAAAGAAAGGTTGAAAGCATTGAGAGTATTAATTATATGATATTAGCTCCGATGGCAGGAGCGGATTTACAAGCGAGACAACGTCAACGGGGCATTACACAAGCCCAGCAATATTTGACGGGATACATTTCTGAAATAAATAATCACGGCTTAGAAATTTTAGGAAACAATGCTGAAGTCATGAATAACAACGAAAGTTCAGATAATAAAATTATTGCTTTGTTAAAAAATCTATATTTCTGGGGTGTATTAGTAGTGGTGATTGGAGCATCCTTTGCAATTGGAAAAGAATTTGGTTCTGCAAAATTTGACAAAGAAAAACAGGAGTGGTTCAATGAAAATCAAAAATTAAAGCAAGACAATGAATCTTTAACAGACACAATTATATTGCTTAAAAAGAATGTGCCCAATTTAAAAGATTCAATAAAATAATAAAACGAATAGGCAGTAGCTAACAGGCGTTTGGCAAAAGTGGCGGTTCAGTGCTCCGCAGACAGTTTTGTGGTTAATCAAAGTTTGGTTCTCCGCATCAACATTTGTGATGAAAATCGCCACCTTCGGCAAGCGCCAAACCGTTA
>CAISYO010000005.1 GCA_903889745.1 uncultured Bacteroidota bacterium
AACACTTGTATATGAATTAAAAAAAATATTACTAATTAAAACCAACCCCAAGCGTTATAATTAACCCCAAATTAATTAACCAAATTAACCTATTATGAAAAACAAGAAAAAAAAAGCAACAATTCTTATTGTTTTGTGTGTGCTAATTATTTTAGCACTTATCTACAAATGCGAGAATAAGAGTGAAAAAAAAGCAAGTCAACTGCCCGAACCACAAATTGAAAGCACCGCCTACCAAAAACCTATTGATGGTCTTGATATCCCCTATCAATACTTCGATGTTGACCCCAATGTAGATAACGTAATTATTACCGAATCAGGAACTACAATACGCGTTCCCAAAAATGCCTTTTTGGATGAAGCTGGAAACCCGATAACAAGTAAAGTAAAACTTGAATACCGTGAATTTAGAAATCCGTTAGATTTCTATGTAGCTGGTATTCCTATGGAATTAAACGAAAACGGAGAGGACAAAGTATTTGTCTCGGGTGGCATGTTTGAAATCAATGCTACGAACGCTAAAAATGCTATGGTTTTTGTCAATCCAGCTAATAAAATTAAAGTTGATTTGTTAAGTACGTCCAAGTCTAAAGATTTTAATGTGTACGATTTAGACAAAGAAACCAACCAATGGGTTTCTAAAGGAAAAGACCTTATTACCGTTATTCGAAAAGAGGATGAAATTGAGTCGTTAAATATTCCACATCGCCCACAAGTGGCTAAACCCTACTCCTTTTCTATCAAAGATGATACAGGGGAATATCCCGAAATTAGTGAATATGAGAATGTGAAATTCACTCCTATAGACCCAGCGAAATGTAAAATATCACATGCCCAAGAAATGAATGTGATTCCTAGAAAGCACGGGCTATTTGAAGTAGTTTCAATTTTGAAATTTGGCAATTTGAGAAAAGAAAATTCTTGCCTTTGTTATTTATCCTTTGAGGAAGGAAAAGACTATAGTGATGCTTTGAAAACCTATCAAAAAAAGTACGGTGCTCAAATAGCCAAAAGAGATGCAATTGAAAAACTTTGGAAAAAATATGAATTGGATTTAGAAAAAAACAAAATTCAAAAATCTGATTTGAATGAAAAGATAACCCGAACCTTAGAAGTGAACCAATTTGGTTTTGTAAATTTAGACTACCCTACTTCCTATCCTACCGGGGTTGAATTACCGGCAGTATTTGCCGACATCTATGGAAACAAACTGTTATTACGCAATATTGTCCTAATTGAAAAAGGGACTAATGCCATTTACCGATATAAAGACGTGATTAAATTTAATCCTGATAAGGACAATATATTGTGCGGAATTACTTCGGATAACAAATTGGCTTATATTAAAAAAGAGGAATTAGCCAAATACTCAAATACTTCAAAAAAGATTAAAATGAGAATATTTGAAGGAAAACTGACCAAATATGAGGATGTGTATTCGTTTTTGTTTGCAAATTAATTGGTTGAAATAATATGAATAATCAAACATGTCAAATTAATTTGACATGTTTTTTTTTAAAATTCGGTTAAAATTTAACTACGAAATCAATAAAAATTGAACTGATTTGTGTTAATTATTTTTTAAATAACCAACAATTTCAATAATATATTAAATTAAACCCAACAAAACATTCTTTTTCTTGATTTACCCTATTGACAAATTACATAAGGTATAAACTTTATTTTTTCTGATTAAATATCACATTTAATTAGTAGAACTAATTGCATCTCCAACCAAAAAAATAAAGTTGATACAAATGCTTATTGATAACATTTTTAACTCAAATTCTCACTAATGGAAAACAGACATCAAGTACACAACTTAATTATTTTAGACGAGAGCGGTTCAATGGAAGAAATTAAAAGATCTATCATCACTGGATTCAATGAACTCTTAGGTTCAATCAAAGAAATTGAAATTAAATTTTCAGACCAAGAGCACTTTATCACTATGGTATCTTTCAATAGTAATAAAATTAATCCCTTACACTTTGTTGAACCATGCTCTAAGATTAATAAATTAAATACCGAAAATTACAATCCAGATGTACTAACTCCTTTACATGATGCAATTGGATACAGCATCAATAAACTTAGTGAGTATTTGAAAGATAAAGCAAACTATAGTGTATTGGTAACAATTCTTACTGATGGAGAAGAAAACGCATCAATAGCATATGATGCAATTAGTATAAAAAAGTTAGTTGAAAAGTATAAAAACAATAATTGGACTTTCACTTACATAGGAACAAATCATGACATTACAAAAGCAGCTAACGATTTAGATATTTTTAACGTTCTAAACTTCTCTAGTGATAGTGAAGGAATTGTAAAAATGTTTGAAC
>CAISYO010000006.1 GCA_903889745.1 uncultured Bacteroidota bacterium
CTTAATGTTCTGATAATAAGGAATTAATACTTTTTTTCTTAACCACTAAGAACACAAGGAAGGCACAAAGAACACAAAGAAATAGTTAAACATATAAGTCATAAAAGTAGTTCTTACTAATCTAAAGAGCATGAAAGTTCATAAAAGATGAGTGTATGAATATACAAAACGTCTTGTCTAGCCGCGATGGAAACGGCATCCTTTTATAAATCCTGAAAAGGTTTATAAAAGATATAGTGCACAGCGGGACAAGTAGTGCTATGGAAGGCAAAATGGGTGCTGCTAAAAATCTTTTTAATATTATACCTCTTTATATTGTATGGATTTTTTTAATGGCTTATATTTGCACCCTATAAATTTTTAAAAAATGATAAAAGTTACTTTACCTGAAGGGTCGGTTAAGGAGATGGCTCAAGGAGTTACTCCAATGGATGTTGCAAAAAGCATTAGTGAAGGTTTAGCTAGAAATGTGATTTCGGCTTCCTACAATGGTACCACTATTGAAACAACGACGACTTTGACGACGGACGGTACACTTATATTATATACCTGGAATGATGTAGCGGGAAAAAAAGCATTTTGGCATTCGACCTCGCACGTTATGGCGCAAGCATTAGAAGAACTTTATCCTGGTATAAAACTAACTTTAGGTCCTGCAATTGATAATGGTTTCTATTATGATGTGGATTTTGGGGATCAAAAAATTACGGATGCTGATTTCAAAAAGATTGAAGACCGTGTGTTAGAAATTTCGAGAGAAAAACACGAATTTAAAATGCGTCCGGTTTCAAAAGCGGAAGCATTGGAAGTGTATAAAAATAACGAGTACAAAACAGAATTGATTTCGAATTTAGAAGACGGAACAATTACGTTTTGTGATCATGCTAATTTCTTTGATTTATGTCGTGGTGGTCATATTCCGAATACGGGAATCATTAAAGCGATGAAAATTTTATCGGTAGCCGGTGCTTACTGGAGAGGTGATGAGAAAAATAAGCAATTGACACGTGTTTACGGAATTTCGTTCCCAAAACAAAAAGACTTAACGGATTACTTAGAATTACTAGAAGAAGCAAAACGAAGAGATCATAGAAAATTAGGAAAAGAATTAGATTTATTCCATTTTTCTCAAAAAGTAGGTCAAGGCTTACCATTATGGTTACCAAAAGGAGCTGCTTTGCGCGATAGACTGGAGCAATTCTTGAAAAAAGCACAGAAAAAAGCAGGTTATGAGCAAGTAGTTACACCGCACATTGGAATGAAAGACTTGTATGTGACTTCTGGACACTATGCTAAATATGGTGCAGATAGCTTTCAACCGATTCATACACCAGCGGAAGGCGAAGAATTCTTGTTAAAACCAATGAACTGTCCACACCACTGTGAAATTTATAATGCAAGACCTTGGTCATACAAAGATTTACCAAAGCGTTATGCTGAATTTGGAACGGTTTATCGTTATGAGCAATCGGGTGAATTGCATGGATTGACTCGCGTAAGAGGATTTACTCAGGATGATGCACATATTTTTTGTACGCCAGATCAATTAGATGCTGAGTTCAAAAATGTTATCGATTTAGTATTGTATGTTTTTGGATCGTTAGGATTTGAAAACTTTACTGCACAAGTTTCGGTTCGTGATTTAGATAATCCGGATAAATATATAGGTAGCGTTGAAAACTGGGAAAAAGCAGAAAATGCAATTATTAGTGCTGCGAAAGATAAAGGATTGAATTATGTAATTGAAGCTGGAGAAGCGGCTTTCTATGGTCCGAAATTAGACTTCATGGTGAAAGATGCATTAGGCAGAAGTTGGCAATTAGGCACCATTCAAGTAGATTACAATTTACCAGAGCGTTTCGAATTGTCTTATAAAGGTGCCGATGACAAGTTGCATCGCCCTGTTATGATTCACCGAGCGCCTTTTGGTTCGATGGAGCGTTTTATTGCAATATTACTAGAACATACGGCAGGAAATTTCCCAATTTGGTTGATGCCAGAGCAAGCTATAATCTTGTCTTTGAGTGAGAAATATGAAAATTATGCGAAAAAAGTTTTAGATTTGCTAGAAAATCACGAAATTCGCGCCCTGATTGATAACAGAAATGAAACAATCGGGAAGAAAATTAGAGAAGCAGAAATGAAGAAATACCCATTTATGCTGATTGTTGGTGAGGAAGAAGAGAAAAATGGAACCATTTCTGTGAGACAAAGAGGACAGGAAGGAAAAGGGAATATTTCGGTAACTATTGAAGATTTTGCTGCAATAATTAACGAAGAAATCAACAAAACATTAAAACAATTTTAAGTTTAACTAAAATAATAAAGCTATAGCAATTAGAAACAACAGAGGTTTTCAACCTCGCGAAGAGAAAAAAGCAGCTCACCGTATCAATAATTTAATACGTGTTGCTGAAGTACGTTTAGTAGGCGAAAACATTGAACCAGGAGTTTATAAAATTGCCGATGCACTTCGTTTGGCGGAAGAGCAAGAAGTTGATTTAGTGGAAATTTCTCCGAATGCTGAACCGCCAGTTTGTAAATTGATGGATTATGGTAAATTTTTGTACCAACAAAAGAAGAGAGATAAAGAATTAAAAGCAAAATCTACGCAAATTGTAATTAAAGAGATTCGTTTTGGACCTCAAACCGATGAGCACGATTATGAGTTTAAGAAAAAGAATGCCTTAAAATTTTTACAAGATGGTGCTAAATTAAAAGCATTTGTATTCTTTAAAGGACGTTCTATTATATATAAAGAGCAAGGACAAATTTTATTATTGCGTTTGGCTCAAGAATTAGAAGAACATGGAAAAGTAGAAGCGATGCCAGTTCTTGAAGGAAAGCGTATGATTATGTACATTGCACCTAAGAAAAAAGTAAAATAAAGCTACAAGCAATATGCAATAAGCCACAAGCTATCAAAAGCCTAATGCTTACTGCCTAATACTTAAAGCTATCAAGATAGTAAGTAAGAATAAATTAAATACCTAGGAAAAAATGCCTAAAATGAAAACGAAATCTAGCGCCAAGAAACGATTCAAAGTGACTGGCTCTGGAAAAATTAAAAGAAAACACGCTTTTAA
>CAISYO010000007.1 GCA_903889745.1 uncultured Bacteroidota bacterium
CTTAATGTTCTGATAATAAGGAATTAATACTTTTTTTCTTAACCACTAAGAACACAAGGAAGGCACAAAGAACACAAAGAAATAGTTAAACATATAAGTCATAAAAGTAGTTCTTACTAATCTAAAGAGCATGAAAGTTCAAAAAAGATGAGTGTATAAATACACAAAACGTCTTGTCTAGCCCCGATGGAAACGGCATCCTTTTATAAATCCTGAAAGGTTTATAAAAGATATAGTGAACAGCGGGACAAGTAGCTTTATGGAAGGCTGAATGCGTGCTGCAAAAAAATTTAATCGAATTTTATAGCTTTTACCGGAGAAATTTTAGTGATAATGTAGGACGGAATTAATAACACCAACAAACAAACTACAATTGTACCGGCATTTAAAAGTAAAATATGTACTAAATTGATGCTTACTGGCGCTTGATTGACATAATAATTTTCGGGATTTAATTGAATAATTCCGAAATACTTTTGGATAAACAACAAGGAAAGCGCGATTAGATTGCCCCAAAACAAGCCTCTGACAATTAAATAAAAAGCGTTGTAGAGGAAGATTTTTCGGATATTCCAATTAGTAGCACCCATAGCTTTTAATATACCTATCATTTGGGTACGTTCTAAAATTAAGACTAATAAAGCGACTACCATATTAATTGTTGCCACGACAATCATTACAATGAGTATAACGATGATATTAAAATCGAACAATTTTAGCCATTCGAAAATACTGTAATACTTTTCTGCAATGGTTGTGCTATTGTAAGTTGGTGGAATTTCTTTATACACTTCCTCCCCTTTTTCTTTTAATTGTGTGAAATCGTCTACAAAAACTTCAAATGCACCGACTTCTGTGGGCTGCCATTTATTAATGAGTTGGACGTGACGAATATCGCCAATGACATACGTTGCATCGAATTCTTGAAAGCCCGAATTATAAATTCCGGTGATTAGGAAATTTCTTTTGTTAGGCAACTTTCCGCTTTCTTTCATGAAAAAGGTTAGAAACTTATCGCCTACTTTTAGCTGTAAACGCTTGGCTAGGTATTCAGAAATTAAGACTTCAGTATTTAATTCGGATTTTAGATTTGGGATTTTACCCTCTACCAAATATTCTTCTAAATTGGTAAAATTGTACTCTTTTCCTACTCCTTTATATATAATTCCTTCGAAAGCTTTTTCGGTACGAATGATTCCGGCTTTACTTGCCACGGCTTGAACATGACTGATTCCTTCTACATTTTTGAACTTGGGATAGAAACTTTGTTTGATAGAAATAGGTTCGGTGGTGACTTGCGATTGATTATCATCGAAATTTGAAATAATAATATGTCCGTTAAATGCGGAAACTTTCTCGCGAATTTTATCTTGAAGTCCAACACCTGTAGCCACTGCCATAATCATCATAATAATTCCGATGGCAATTGCCGTAATCGCAATTTTTATAATTGGCGAAGAAATACTACTTTTATAACTTTTAGCAGCAATTAGTCTTTTGGCTATGAAATATTCTAAATTCAAGGTTTTAAAAATTATAATTAAGGCAAATATACATAAAGTTTTTGCCACAGATTACACTGATTTACACAGATTAAAAATAGTTATGAAATACAATATATACAGATTTACAACATTAATTGGTTTACTACTACTTTCCATTTCGTGTGGAAGCAGTAAAAAAACGATTCCGCAGAGAAAATCTAATAGTGATAATTTGACTTTGACTTCAACAGATGTCGCATTTAAAACTGGAGCCGAAAACATTGAAAGTTATTTACCGTTGTTGAAGGATAAACGGGTTGGAATTGTTACGAATCAAACGGGAATTCTTTCTAAAGAAAAACATTTGGTTGATTTTTTAATGGAACAAAACATCAATCTTCAGAAAATTTATGCGCCTGAACACGGTTTTAGAGGAACGGCTGATGCTGGCGAATTAATCGTTGATGGAAAAGATACTAAAACGAATTTACCGATTATTTCCCTTTACGGGAATAACAAGAAGCCAAAACCTGAGCAATTAGAAGGGATTGATATTTTGGTTTTTGATTTGCAAGATGTGGGTGCGCGATTTTACACGTATATATCTTCGTTGCATTATGTGATGGAAGCTTGTGCCGAAAATAACATTCCGCTTTTGGTTTTAGACCGACCAAATCCGAATGGAACTATTATTGATGGTCCGATTTTAGAAAAAGAACACAAAAGTTTTGTGGGTATGCACGAAATTCCGGTTTTGCACGGAATGACGATTGGCGAATATGCCAAAATGATTAATGGCGAGAAATGGTTGAATCCTTCGACAAGCTCAGGACAAGCACTTCAGTGCGATTTGAAAGTAGCGCCTTGTTTAAACTATGCACACGATATGAAATATAGTTTACCTGTTAAGCCTTCGCCCAACTTACCCAATGATCAATCGATTAATTTATATGCGAGTTTGTGTTTTTTTGAAGGCACGAATGTAAGCTTAGGTCGTGGTACCGAAAAACAATTTCAAATCTACGGCTCGCCATTATTGCCTGAAAGTGAGTTCGATTTTAATTTTACTCCGCAACCGAATTTTGGCGCGAAAGACCCCGTTCATAATGGAAAGTTATGTTTTGGCGAAGATTTAACCGAAATTAGAAAAGTTAACCGATTAGAATTAAAATGGTTATTGAAAGCGTACGAAAACACATCAGACAAAACTGTTTTCTTCAATGATTTCTTTATCAAATTAGCAGGAACCAAAAAACTACGCGAGCAAATTGAAGCAGGAATGACCGAAAAAGAAATTCGAAAAACTTGGAAAGAAGGTTTGGAACAGTATAAGGAAGTGAGAAAGAAGTATTTGATTTATGAGTGATGATGGAAGATGGGTGATGGAAGATTGAAGTTGGAAGAATTGACCACTTACTAAAGAGCCATTTTTTCTTTCATTTTTTCCACAATATTAAACGCTGCTGGACAAATCGCTACATTTAATAAAGTTAAATCGGTGATTTGATTGAATTTCTTTCTATCGGTGTGAGGGAATTCTCGGCAGGCTTTTGGACGAACATCGTAGATAAAACATTTGTTGTCGCTATCTAAAAACGTACACGGAACACTTTTTAGCACGTAATCTTTATCTTCATCAATGCGAAGGTATTGGTCAATAAACTGTTGTGGTTTTTGACGAAAACTTTTCGAAATACGTTCAATATCAGCCGACGTAAACAATGGCCCAGTTGTTTTGCAACAATTGGCACACTCCAAACAATCAGTTTTTTTGAATTCGGCATCATGTAAATCTTGCATTACATAATCTAAATTCTTGGGTGTTTTCTTTTTTAGCTTGTCAAAATACTTTTTGGTTTCGATATGCGTATCTTTGGCAAGTTTTCCGAGTTCGTTTAAATTTGGCTTTAGCATTTTATGAATTTCTATTGCAAAGTTACGATTTTGAATTCCGAATTTTGAATAACGAATGTTGAATTTTGAAATATAAACCATGAAAGACCTTTTCGGAAAAGCCATTTTAGATTACCAAACCAATAATTCACCCGAAGATTTAATCACCGAAACTTCTATTTCGGAAGCCGATGAAATGAGCGTTGCCTATTTGTTTCGTTCTTATGCCGAAATGCCAAAGTTGGAACAAAAAGCATTACAATTGGCTAACGGAAAAGTATTAGACGTAGGTTGTGGCGCAGGAAGTCACGCTTTATATTTGCAAGAAAAAGGTTTTGATGTTTCGGCAATTGATATTTCTGCAAATGCTATTAAAGCTTGCGAACTTCGTGGTTTGAAAAAAGCAAAAGTGCAAGACATTATGCAACTTGAAGGCGACAAATTTGATACAATTTTGCTTTTAATGAATGGCGCTGGAATGTGTGGAAAATTAAAAAAAATTCCGAATTTTCTTCAAAAATTAAAAGCGTTATTAACCGATGAGGGTCAGATTTTAGTTGATAGTTCGGATATCATTTATATGTTTGACGAAGATGAAGATGGTGGAAAATGGATTCCAACCGATGTGGATTATTATGGCGAAGTGGTTTTTGATATTGCCTACAAAGGTGAAAAAGAAGCTTCTTTTGATTGGATGTATATTGATTATAATACGCTACAAAATGCGGCTGTTGCTAATGGTTTACAATGTGAATTGATTTTAGAAGGCGAACATTTTGATTATTTGGCGAAACTTACCAAAATTTAAAGTTTTTGTTACACTAAGTCCCACAAAGCATAGCACAAAGTTACACTAAGCTTTTTTATTTGCAACTTAGCGTCTTTGTGGCAAGAAAAAAACTAAGGTATATTCAAATATTTATGGGTTTGTAACGATACGCGCCATTTTGGATTATTCATTACATAATCTACAATTAAAGGCGTCATTTCTTCTTTTTTACTCCATTCGGGTTGTAAGAATAAAATCGTATTTGGGTTTACTTTTTCCGCTTGTTCTTCTGCAAAAATGAAATCGTGTTTGTTGTAGATGATTACTTTTAATTCGTCGGCAATATCATAAGCACTTTGAACGGGTAGTTTATTTTTCTTTGGCGACAAACAAAACCAATCCCAAGTTCCGGTAACTTCATAAGCTCCAGAAGTTTCAATATGTACTTTTAGATGTTGCTCTTTTAGTTTAGAAGTTAATAATGTCATATCCCAAGTCAAAGGTTCGCCACCCGTAACCACAACTGTATCGGCATATTTTTTTGCATTGGAAACAATTACATCGGTATTAGTTGGAGGATGTAATTCGGCATTCCAACTTTCTTTTACATCACACCAATGGCATCCTACATCGCAACCTCCAATTCTGATAAAATAGGCTGCTGTTCCAGTATGATATCCTTCACCTTGGATAGTGTAAAACTCTTCCATTAAAGGCAACATTTCGCCTCTTTCAACCGCTAATTGTGTTTCTTTTTTCAACATTTACTTTTAATAATGGCTGCAAAGATACTTATTTACACTTAGTTTAAAATAAATACCTAAATTGTTTTTTTGTAGAAAATAAAAAGACCGAATTATACAATTGTACATTCGGTCTTTTACATATAAAATTATGCTTTATAAAGCTTTTAAAGTATCTGTTGCATATTTATTATCAGGATCAACCACTAATAATTTATTAAGATTTTCAACCGCTTTGTCTTTTTGACCACTATTTGCATAATGAGCACCTACATAAGTTAATGCTTCAATTAAACCTTTTTTGCTACTTGCTTTCGCTTTTTCAGCGTCTCCTTTATCATCCAGAATTTTGATATACTGCTCATAAGAAGACAATACAATAATTTTTGCTTCTGGAGTTTCCACTAAATCATTAACTCTTGCTCTGTATAAATGAGCATCTTGTGTAGTTGGAGAAACTTCAATAACTTTTGCAAATGCCTGATCTGCTAACGCTAATTGTTCTTTTGTCGATGTTTTAGTATCGTAATCTAAGTACAATGCGTAACCTAAATAAAAGTTATCCAACGTATAATTTTTAGATTTCGGATTTTTTACCGCAACTTCAAAAAGTTTAGTTGCATTTTTATACAATTTGTCATTGAACATCTTTTTACCTAATGGATTCAATTCGCTTGCAATAACTGGATCTTTTTCTACCGCTTTGTTTAATTCTACAACCCCTTCAGTGAAAATTATATCGTCATAGGTTCCGTCGGCTTTTTTAGCTTCGGCCATTTTTGTAAGCCCTAAGTATAAGTAATCTCTTGCGATAATACGCTTAGGTTCTACTTTAGCAAAAAATTCAGTTAATGCTTTTGAGCTTTCAGCAAAATTGCCATTCTCATAAGCTGCATAACCTAAATAACGTAATATTCTAGGATTAATGTTATCCAATTTTTTCATTTCTCTAGCTTCTATTTCAAGCGCTTTATAATCTTTAGCTAAGATTAAGAAATCGGCATGACGTATTCTAGAATCTAACGAATAATCGGTTAAGCTCATGTATTTTTCATAAAACCCTAAGGCTTTCGAAATATATTCTTGGTATTTGTTTTGTTCAGAATTTGCCCAGAAATAATAGGTTTCTGCCAATTCTCTATAAACAGGTCCAAAGTTTGGATTTATTTTTAAGATTTCGTCAAATGATTTTTCAGCTTCGTTAAATGCTTTGGCGTTTTTGGTAATTTTAGCCAAGTTCATTTTTGCTAATAGTACAGAATTATCATAATCGTATGCATTTCTATAAGACGCATACGCATCATTTGAATTTCCGCTTGCAAACTGTGCATCACCTAACAATAAGTGAGCCGAAGCGTTACTCATATTTGTTGTCAAAACTTTATTAATTAAATCGATAGCCGCTTTGTAATTTGGATTTTCAGATTTTATATATGCCTTAGCAATCAATAAAGTTTCATCCACATCTTTCTTCTTGATTTCTTTTGAAGCTTTATCAAATTTAGCAACTGCATCAGCATTCTTTTTTGCGTCTAAATCTAATTGGGCTAAACCAATGTTGCTTAAAAATCCTTTATCTTTAGCTAAAAGTCCTTTATTAAAAACCTCCAAAGCAGAATCAGACTCTTTTTGAGCTAAATACACATCTCCTAAATAGAAAAAAAGTTTTCCATTATCTGGGTTAGATTTAATTAATGTTTTTAATGTTTTTTTAGCGGTATCAAAACGCTCTGCATCGATATCATTTTTGACTTGCCCTAAATCTTGTGCAAATCCAAAAGCAGATAACATTACAAATAAAATAGGCAAACCTACTGTCTTCTTCATCTTAATTTTTTTTACTTAATTTATTTATTCTATACTTTTTTTAACATTAATTTCTCTTGAAGGAAACTTAATTGGAGAAAGTCCCGATTTTAAAATGATACGTTGACCATTTTCTCCTGCAATGTATGATGCAAACCCCATGCCTAAACCTTTTCCACCTTGAAAATTTAACAAATATAATTTTCTGGTCCATGGATAAGAATGATCAGCAATATTAGATTGATTAGGCTTTACGAATGATTTTCCTTCTTTAATTGCTGGTATTGATACACCTAAAATTTTAACATTTTGAACAGATGCTTCTAAATCAACTGGTGGTTGCAACAACCAATTTACACCTACAACGCCAACAGCATCTTTGTTTTCAGCAATAAACTGAATTAATTCTTGTGAATCTTTCATTGAAAAGACTTGTTTTGTATCCATTTGTCCAACTTCTAAAGTAGCTTTTAAAAATGAAATGGTACTAGATTGTGGGTTTTCGAAAACAACTTTTTGTTTCCATTGTGAATCAACTCCGGTTAACTTTTTAGAAAATGCATCGATAGAAACCGTTTCCATTGCATTATCTTTGTGTGCAATAAAAACAACTGCATCTTCTGCAAATTCAGTTATTCTAGGAATAATTTTTTTATTGGAAAAATACTGTAACTCTTCACTATTTAAATTTCTTGCTAGAATAGCTATTTTAGAATGATCTTCTTTTACTAATTGCAGTATTTCGCCTTCAGATTTACTGATTAAATTGATTTTAGCATTTTTATACTCATTTTCAAAAACAGCAACCACATCTTCAACTATTGGAAAAATTGTTTCATCTACCAATATTGAAGTTGTTCCGGTAACGACTGTTTCTTTTGAATCTTTAGTGAGTTTAGCTCCCTTTTCGCAAGAAATAAAAGCTATGACTACTAATAGAACACCAAAAAATTTAATTTTCATAGGTTTTATTTTTATTCTGATGCATTATTATTCATTCGATAAAAACGAATAAGTGCATAAACAATTAGAATGACTCCTAAAATTACTCTTCTCGAATAAGGAATTTCTACAGGCATTGTTTTCCAAATAAATAATGTAATGGCTAAAAAGACATACAACAAAAGAAAAACTAGTCCTAAAACAAACAGAAATCTCTGAGACAGGGATTTCTGTTTATAATTTTTAAATATGTTCATGTTAAAATTACTGAACTTTAACAACAATAGGCAATGCAAATTGAGAACGAACTGAACGTCCATTATGAATTGCTGGTTTCCAATTTGGCATTCTTTTCAATACACGAATAGCTTCTTTTCCGGCTTCTGGATATCCACCATCACGAATAACTCTAATATCTGTAAAACTACCATCCTTTTCAACCACAAAACCAACTAATACTCTAATTTGAGTAACACCATCATCTACTTCAGGAGGGGTAAATGAACTAGCAAACTTTTTATAGAATGCTTCCATTCCTCCAGGAGGTGTTGCTTGAACTTCTACAGCAACATATACTTTGTTTTCATCAATTATTTCATTTCCTTTATCTCCATCTCCAGAAGGAACATCGATATTGATATCTCCGGCATCCTTATCTCCTTTTACATCTTTTTGTCCAGGATCTGCGGTTTCAAGCTCTTCCACTGTTGGTGGATCTTCATCTTTTACCTTTTCCTTTTCAACCACAACTGGTGGTGGAAACTTCACCTGATCATTTACCGATTTTGGCGGCTCTGGTGGCGGAGGTGGTGGTAAATCTTCTTTTGGAGGTGGTGGTAGTAAAGCAGCTTCAATCACCTTATCTTTACTCTCTTTTTCTGCTAATGATAATTGCTGACTGATAATATTTTTAATTACCGGCGCCGCAATAACAGTTGCAAAAAAAACAGCTCCAACAATTAATGCTCTTGTGGTTGTTTTTGAATCATGAGCACGCAATTCATAAGCTCCATAAGCTTTGTTGCGTCCTTCAAAAACCATATCAATCCACTCTTGCTGAAATATGTTTAATTTTGACATAATTATAATTTTATTAAGTAGAAAAAGAATTTATTTAGTTAATAATTCTTCTTTTTCTAACATTGCTTTTTCCTCTGGGGTAATATCTACAATTGCATAAGTAGGCACTTTAGTAATTGCAATTTCATCTAATATATCTACTAAGTTTCTATACGTAGATTTTTTACTTGCTTTTACTAAAACAATTAATCCTTTCTTAGGATCACCATACTTTTCTACTACAGATTTAATCTTAGATAATAGTTCTTTACGAATACCATTTTTACCATACCCAACAACCGTTGGCCCTTCGATTGGCTCATTTGCTAAACCATAATACCAAACCATTTTATTTTTCTCCCCCAAAAGAATAGTTAATGTTCTATCTTCTGAAATAGTTAGCTCAACTGGAGGTTGATCTTCAGGAGTTTTATCCGGCATCGCCAAGTTCATGGACTGTGGCTTTGACAACGAAGTGGTAAGCATGAAGAACGTAATCAAAAGGAATGCCAAATCTACCATTGCGGTTAAATCTACACCTGCATCTTGTTTTTTACTTCTTACTTTTTTGCCCTTACTATCGCCTCCGCCAGTATTTAATTCTGCCATTATATAGTATTTTTAAATTAAAAATCTTCGGTTCTAAGACCTGTGACTAAGAAAAACTTGTTAATTTTTTGATCCTGCAGAATATCAATAACTTTTTTAATTGTAGGATATTCTTCTTTAGCATCTCCTTTGATAGCAACTTTCAACTCTTTTTGGTGTAAGTCTTTAGTAGCATAACGTGCCGCTAAAATCCATTCACGTAATTGATTATCAATTGAATCGTAAGGAACTCCTGCTTGAACGCCTTCTTTATTACGTTCATCACTTTTAAGAGCAATCAATCCTTTCAAACTTCCTGCAGGTACTCCAAAGCCATCAATCAAAGAAAAACGTTTAGTTTCTTCTTCAGTGAAAGTCAACTTGTATTTTTCTGCGATTCTACCTAAAGCATCTGCGCGTACATCTTGTCCCACCATTCCAAAAAACACTTTTCCATCACCTACTGTAATTGTTACCAAATCAGTATCTGGTAATTTTGTTTCACGTGTAGAGGCCGGTGTATCAACCGGAAGTGGTTCTGGCACTTTGGCAGTAGACGTCATTACAAAGAAAGAAAGCAACAAAAAGGCAACATCACACATTGCGGTCATGTCTATTTTTGTACTCTTTTTTGACATTTTTACTTTTGCCATCTTTTTTAAAATTTTAACTCCAATATTCTAAATTGAATTATTGAAATTTATTAATAATTAACGCTAAAAATTGCTGAATTATGCAGCTTTTCCTTTCATTCTTCTATACGCTTGAGTGATTGCAAAACCAGCCTCATCAATAGAATACGTTAATTTATCAATTTTAGATGTAAATAAGTTATAAGATATAATAGCTAAAGTAGATGTTCCAATACCTGTTGCAGTATTAATTAACGCTTCAGAAATACCTGTTGCTAATGCTGCTTGGTCTGGTGCTCCAGCTGCTGCTAATCCAGAGAATGCTTTAATCATACCAGATACAGTTCCTAATAATCCCATCAAAGTACCAATAGATACTAAAGTTGCAATAATTGTCATGTTTTTCTCTAGCATTGGCATTTCTAATGAAGTAGCTTCTTCTATTTCTTTTTGAATAGTTTCTGTAGCTTTTTCGCTATCAAAACCTTCTTTTTTAACTTCTTGGTATTTAGTTAAACCTGCTCTTACTACATTTGCTACTGATCCTTCTTGAGCATCACATTCAGCAATAGCTTCATCAACTTTACCTTGAGCAACTAAAGTTTGTACATTTTTAACGAATTTTTCAACATTTGCTTTTCCTGCTGCTTTTCCGATTACAAAAAATCTCTCAATTGAGAATACTAATGACATTAAAAGTAATCCCATTAATACTGGCACAATAAATCCTCCTTTGTAAACCATTCCTAAATAATTTCCAGGTAGTGGATGACCTTCTGGATCGTTGTTTTCAAAATTTGATGGGTGACCCATTACAAATTTCCAAATTAAAATTCCAATTACAATACAAATTACAATTGTTAAAGCTGCAAATACATTTGAACCTTTAGAGCTTGCTCCGTTTTCAACAGATTCGTTAGATACTTTTGTCATTTTTTTTAA
>CAISYO010000008.1 GCA_903889745.1 uncultured Bacteroidota bacterium
ACATTTTTGGTTTCTGCGATGCAATCTTTCCAATTTTCTTTAGCAGGATTTGCTAAATCAAAAGTCACCACGCGTTTGTTTGGCGCTTTATAATTGGTTACCAAATAAATTTTCGATCCTTTGTTGTCTAAAACATCATTGTCGTTTTCGTAATTATCAATTAATGTTACGATTTTACTGTTTGGTTTTGATAAATCTAAATAATACAATTCGTTTCCAGAAGTTGAATTGGCTGCAGTAATGAATAAATAGTTTTCATCTTCCGAAACGCCACCGCCAACATACCTTCTTTTTACATCGCCACCATAAATTAATTTATCAGTTTTTTGCGAAGTGTTTAATTTGTGATAATACAATTTGTGTTGGTCGGTTTTTGCCGATAATTCACTTCCTACAGGTTTGTCATAACTTGAATAGTAAAAGCCTTCGTTTTTATACCAAGACACACCACTAAACTTTACATCCACAATTGTATCGCCAATAATTTTCTTAGTTTTAGCTTCCATTACAATAACTTTTCGCCAATCGCTTCCGCCTTCAGAAATAGAATAAGCAACTAAACTTCCGTCTTTACTAAAGTTAATTCCGCCTAAAGAAGTGGTTCCATCTTTAGAAAACGTATTAGGATCTAAAAAAAGTTCTTCTTTTCCATTTTTATCTTTTCGATACAATACTGATTGATTTTGAAGCCCATTATTTTTATAATAATAAGTGAAATCACCTTCTTTAAATGGCGCCGAAATTTTTTCATAATTCCATAATTGCTCCATTCTCGTTTTTAGCTGATTTCGGTATGGAATTTGGGCTAAATAATCATAGGTTACTATATTTTGAGCTTTTACCCAAGCTTCAGTTTCGGCACTTCGGTCGTCTTCTAACCAACGATATGGGTCGTTGATTTTTTCACCAAAATAGGTGTCAACGTGGTCGATTTTTTTCGTTTCAGGATAGGTAATTTTTGTTTGTGCGTTCATAACAAGTGTACAAACAATAGCGGTTATTGTTATTGTTTTTTTCATAAAAAAATTATTGATGAATAACAAAGATATTCAATTCAATTTTAAAGATTTGTTAAAAAAACAAAAACGACTGAAATTTCAGCCGTTTTCTAATAAATTTGATTTGTATTTTAATTTACTGCAACAGAAAATGTTACTGCAGCATCAGTACTACCACCAGCATTTGTGATATCGCCACCCGAAACTCCAGAAGCGGTTTTGTTTGGTAAATGTCTCAAGGTCACGATTAAAGTTCCTGTTGAGCCAGAATTACCAGCAACTAAATTAAAACTTAAACCAATAGGTTTTCCATTTGCATCAACATCGGTTGGGTTATAAGTAATTGTGCCTAAAGTGCTTTGTAATTGATAAAAAACTTGGTGTTCTACTCCTTCCTCTTGTACTTCAACCGTAATGTCTTCTGCTGGACTTTCTAATTCATTTAAAAATGTTGTTGTGCCTGTGTAAGTTGTTCCTGCAACTAATGTAGCTCCACCAATTGGAGTTAAAACAGGTGCATTTGGACCATCACCATCTAAGTCTCTTGATTCAAGTATGATAGTTTGTCCTCCGCCTACAAGTGTTACTCTAACAGTAGTGATTACTTCTTCCTCGTTTACAGGAGCATCATCATTATCACAAGCAGTTGAAAATAATACAGGGATTACTAAAAGTGCGATAAGTTTTAAATTTTTCATGTTTTGATTTTTTTAATAATTAAATTTTAATTGAATTTGAATATTTCTACCCATTTCATCAACAAAAAAACGTTGACGATTAAGGTAATCTCGATACGTTGTGTTCATTATATTGTGAATACTAAAAGAAGTAGTTACACTGTTTTTTTTATTGATTTTAAACGTCATTTCGCTATATAAATGCAATAAATGATAGCTTTTTGGCGGCGAACTAACATCAACCAAAACAGGTGTTAACTCATTATTAATGATGATATTGGTTTCAAAATTGTAATTTGGAAATTGATTTTGTCTAAAAACCACTTCACTCTTTAATTCGGAAACGAAATTGAACCAGGTTTCATTTTTATACTGAATTTTGTTATTGATTACAAACGGAGGCATGTCTATTAAATACTCGTCAGTACTTAAATTTTGCCCGTTTACGTAAGCCAAACTCAATTCATGCAAAAAATGATTGTTAATATTCCATTTAGAATTTACATCAAAGCCTGTTAACAAAGCTTCGGTTTGTTTATAATCCCAAACTGGAAATGCACCACGAATAGTAGTTTCAAAACCAATAGGTTGCAAATAGATAAAATTAGAAATTCGGTTAACAAACGGATTAATTTGCACTTGAAACGATTGCCAATCTTTGGTAAAAGTGGTGTTGAATTTATACGCTTGCTCTCTTTGTAAACGTAAATCACCTAATTCAATTTGACCTGTTGAATGATGTAATCCATCGCTAAATAATTCAGATGGATTCGGATTTCGGGAAGCCAAACTTACATTCACCAACCATTCCATTTCATGATGCAATTGCTTTCTAAATCCGATGTTTGCCGTAAAGTTATGATAATCAAAAGTAGGTTTCGTTAACCATTGATTACCTTCTTCTCCCACAATAAAATGAGAAAATTCGGCATCATAACCACGTTCTATCCATCTTGATTTTAAATAATATTTAGTAGCTTCGATACTCGAAAAATCATAACGAATTCCCGATTCTATCGAAGTCGCATTATCCAATTTGTAAACCGCAATTCCATACAAACCAGCATCTAGCTTTTCATAACTCGGAATTAGTGGACGAACACCTGTTTTTGGATTCGCAAAGTTATTTTGGTAACCCAAATTTAAACCCGATTTCAATCTCCAATTTCCAACAATGGTTTTATAATCCGCTAAAAAAGTATGCGATGCCAATTGTAAATCCAATGC
>CAISYO010000009.1 GCA_903889745.1 uncultured Bacteroidota bacterium
AAGCTTTGGGTACTGCAGAGTTAAGTACTGGCTTACAAATTTCAGGTGTTTTTACTAACGTTATTGAAAACGAAGGAAAACCAGTATACATTCAAACCACTGGAAAAACAGCTTTATCATATAGAGAAAAAGAATTAGTAGGACACGGAACAGCATCGCATCCTGATGGATTTGGTTCACCAATTGGAATGTTAAAAGGCATTAACTTGGCCATAGAAGATATGGGCTCAAGAGATTTACGCGCCTACGATATTTATGAAGGCGAACAAGTAACTCTAGAATTTGAGGGAAATATTATAGTAAAAGGTGAAATTATTACAGGTACACGAAATTTACAAGGTGAAATTTTACTAATTAAATTCAAAAACTGTACTGTAACTCACGGCGAAACGGTGTTATTTGCTCCAGAATGGGGAATTTATGATATGGCTGTAGGTAAAAAAATAACATCCGCTTTTTCAGGACCTGCAGATGTTTCAAGTTTTGATATGATTAATCACGTTCCATCATCGCAAACTATAAAGCAAAAAAAATCTGTTGAAAGAGAAGAATTAGAAAAACTGTATGCCAGCATTAGAAATATTAGAGAAAATAAATCTACTACAATTACATTAAAAGAAGCTTTCGCAGCAGTAACTTCTGGTCATCCAAGCGATTGGTTACTTTCAGTAGAAATTGCAGAACTTGCTCAAAAAGAAGGAAATTCTGATTTGGTCAACAAAGTTTTAAATCATTTAGAAAATGTAAAAACTAATCGCCCAGAAATTGCACATTTGATTACTAATGGATTGGAATTGATTTTTGAGAAAGCAAACGCTTAATGGTAACAATTGTTACTGAAGAATATACCGTTCTAAATTATCTTTGCTAAAAAATAACATTTATATGGGACTATTAGATTTTTTAGGAATTGGAAATAAAGCAAATGATGTGCAAGAATACATTCAAAAAGGAGCAATTATACTTGATGTAAGAACACCTGATGAATTTAAAGAGGGACACATCAAAAACTCTAAAAATATTGCTTTACAAGTTTTAAATGGCAATATTGAAACGATAAAAAAATGGAATAAACCGATTATTGCCTGTTGTCGTTCAGGTATGAGAAGTGCTCAAGCTACTTCCATTTTAAATCAACATGGCATTGATTGCATTAATGGTGGCGGATGGACTAGTTTAGAAAATAAATTATAAATCAAATCCCGAAATATTTCGGGATTTTTTATTTAAAAGGATGACGCTGTTGCCATTGAAGTGTTGGTTCTAATTTTTTAAAAATTGGATCCATAAATCGGTTAATAAGCTTGTTAGTGTGAAAAATAAACCCTGACATATGAACGGGTGTTGCTCCGACTGAACTTTTAATCTCTAAAGCTGTCCGACCAAAAATAATGCGGTCAAAACCATTTTCTATCCCATAAGTCGTCATGTTGTACAACATATTCAAATACAACATATTTTCTTTTTGAATGGTTTCATCATAGCCTAAAAAATAGGTTTCTAACGTTTTGTCATTCAATAAAAGGGTATGAAACCCTACTAATTTTCCATTTATAAAATATCCAAAAATTTGAAATCGATTACCGCATTGCTCTTTTAATGTTGAAAAATGATTTTTTGCTAAGAAAAAAGTGTTGAACGGAGCATTTTTAGCCACATGATGGTACAATTCATAAATTGTATTTTCGTGTAGCTTTACTTCTTCAAACGACATATTTTTTACTATAATTCCGTCAAATTTCTTATGTGCTCGTTTGTATTGATCGCGATATTTTTTAGAAAGCGCGTTACTATAATCTTCCGCTGATTTCCATTCTTTTTTCAAATAAAAAATCATATTTGGCTGTGTACTAAATTCATACACTTGATTAAACCGATGCTTTTTCAATTCAACAGAGCAATTTTCGTAAAAATCTTTGAAGGAAACCAAATGAATCTTCACCCCTTTTTGTTTAAAATAAGTTATGATTTCATTTGAAGTTTGCAATAGAATTTCACTTATGCATTCAAAATCAATTTCTTTTGAAAAAGAATAACCATTTTGCCCCGTAATCATGTTATTACCAAGAAAAAGAGTGTGTGAAGCAAAGTTTTTGAAAACAAAATTTCGAATAAGCGTCTTTATACACTTGTCTCTTTCCCCGAAGGATTCCAGCTTATTTAAATCAAGATTTTGCGCTAATGAAACCCCTATTAAATTAGAATGTTCAAATATTCCAATATAAAAACATTCCATATTAACTGGCGCCGATTTTTCTAACACAGACAAATAGGGCGTTTGCAAAAAAACGTTGTTTTGAGCAACAGTATCCCAAAGTGAAGGTAATGTTTTAACCGAATTGTATATCTTAAATGTTATTCCGTCCAAAATAAAAAATTATTTGAATACAGAGGCAGCTGGAACCAACTTTCTATTAAAATCCCAAAGCGCTTGATTTTCCCATGAAGAACCATTTGTAGCTTGATTTCCTCGAAAAGCAATCC
This sequence comes from uncultured Bacteroidota bacterium, assembly GCA_903889745.1. Classification (GTDB taxonomy): domain Bacteria; phylum Bacteroidota; class Bacteroidia; order Flavobacteriales; family Flavobacteriaceae; genus Flavobacterium. Next base: position 2,485 of record CAISYO010000009.1, read on the forward strand.
ATTCTGTCCCCCAATAACAAAAACCTAATCCGTTTGGAGTATTTTGAACTGTAGTTTTAATTTTCTGCAAAAAATCTCTTTGCCCTTCTGGTGTTGCAGGATAATTTGGATGCAGTTGATTAGTTAAACCAATAACATTATTAGTCCAATCGTTCCAACCTAAAGTAAATGGATAAGAAGTTTCGGCAACTAACACCTTTTTATTATAGTTTTGGCCCAAAGTGGTCATTGTTTGTTGCAAAGCATTGAAATCGGTTCCATGCCAAATAGGATAATAAGACAACCCAATATAATCGTAATCAATTGATGCAGTTTTTGAAAAAAACCAAGAAGCACCTTCAATTCCTGCAAAATGTATCATAATTTTAGTAGTTGGACGCTGTGAACGAATTACCGAACTTGCGGCTGCTAATAGCGAAACAAATTGAGATTCATTCGAACTTAAATTTCCTTCGGGATAAATGAAACCATTGTTAATTTCGTTCCCAATTTGGAATATATCAGGCTGAATTTCAGTTACAATTTGTGATGTGTAATTTTCAAATTGAATCTTTAGTTGGTTAAACGTTAAATTGTTCCATGCTTGAGGCTTTATTTGACTCCCAGGATCGGCCCAAGTATCAGAATAATGGACAGTTAACCAAACTTTCATACCTAGATTTTTAACACGTTGTGATAAAATTTTAACTTCGTTAAAACTAGATTGATTATCGGTTGGTGTATGCCAAAGACGAATTCGTATAGTATTACACCCTGATTTTTTAAGTGTTAATAACGCATCTTCTGCAACCATTTGGCTGTTATAAAACAGGGTTCCTTCAGATTCTATTAAAGGCAAAAAAGACATATCTGCCGCCTTGATAAAATCGTCGGTTTGAACAGTTGCTTCCTCTTTACTACAAGAAAAAGTGAAAAGAACTAGAAATAACGATACGATTTTGAATATATTTCTCATACCGTAAATATACTAAAACAATTATTCGTTTGCTACTAATTTTGAAGCACTACGGTATAAAAATTCGTTGTAGATGTGTCTTCTGGCAAAACGACTTGGCGATTCGGCATTGACCATTTTAATGTAGGTTACTTTTGGCACACTAAAATATTCGTAATTACTTCCATCTAAAAATGAAATATACAATACTCCATTATCCATATAGAAATCCAGAATATTTACCGTTGTAGTCGTTTTTTGATAGATCTCTTTATTTTTTTCTTGCGTTTCTGGAGCAATACTCACTAAAAAATGATACGCTTCAATAATATTTTTGCTTCTTTCTTCAGCTGCTAAACGCTCAACAGGATCAGCAATTGTATCAGGATGATCTTCCTTCATGCTGTTTCTGTAAATTGTTTTAAGCTCTTTTAACGAAGCGGTTTTTGTAACGTTGAGTAATTTTCTGTACTCCGCAATTTTCTTTGGATTCATAATTTTAAAAAAATAAAAGCCACTCATTTCTGAATGGCTTACTTAGTAGCGGGAACAGGACTCGAACCTGTGACCTTCGGGTTATGAGCCCGACGAGCTGCCTACTGCTCTATCCCGCGATTTGTGAGTGCAAATATACAACGAATATGTTTAAAAGCAAGTAAATTTTAAAAAAATATTTATTTCTTCTATTCGACTGATATACCTACCTTTGCAGGATTAAAAATAATAAAATGGAGCACAGAGCAGGTTATGTCAACATCATTGGCAATCCAAATGTTGGAAAATCAACCCTTATGAATGCATTTGTGGGTGAACGTCTTTCTATCATCACATCGAAAGCACAAACAACACGTCACCGTATTCTAGGAATTGTAAATGGCGATGATTTTCAAGTATTATTTTCAGATACACCTGGGATTATAAAACCAGCGTATGAATTACAAAATTCGATGATGGATTTTGTAAAATCGGCTTTTGAAGATGCTGATATTTTAGTGTATATGGTGGAAATAGGCGAAAAAGAACTAAAAGACGAAGCCTTTTTTAACAAAATTATTCATTCAAAGATTCCCGTTTTATTGTTATTGAATAAAATTGATAAATCCAACCAAGAACAATTAGAAGAACAAATGCAGGCTTGGAAAGAAAAAGTGCCTAATGCAGAACTTTTCCCAATTTCGGCATTAGAAAATTTTAATGTGCAAACCGTTTTTGATCGCATTATCGAATTACTACCTGTTTCTCCTGCGTTTTATCCTAAAGATGCTTTGACCGATAAACCAGAACGTTTCTTTGTTAACGAAACCATTCGCGAAAAAATCTTATTGAATTACGACAAAGAAATTCCGTATGCCGTGGAAATTGAAACGGAAGAATTTATTGAAGACGACAACATTATTAGAATTCGAGCCGTAATTATGGTAGAACGCGATACGCAAAAAGGAATCATTATTGGTCATAAAGGTGCTGCTCTGAAACGTGTTGGCATTCAAGCCAGAGAAGATTTAGAAAAATTCTTTGGTAAACAAATTCACTTAGCTACTTACGTTAAAGTAAATAAAGACTGGAGAAGCAGTGCTTATCAATTAAAACGTTTTGGGTATAACCAAAAATAAGTAAAAAGTAAAAAGAGTAAAGAATAAAGATATAAGAGGCCTGATGAATTTCATCAGGTTTTTTTATTCCAACACCCGATTCATTAAATCTTCTAACTTATGCATTTGTGGGGCGCATTTTTTTCGATTAATTCGGGCTTGAAAATAAAGCAGCATCCAAAGAATGGCCATGAAAAACATCATGCAAAAATCGACAACTACTGATTGTTTTAAACTCCAATGAGAATAAGCCATCATGGAAAAAATCAAGAAAACACCTCCTACGAAGAAATGCAAAAACATAAAAAAAGTCCAAACCGTTTGATCGGGTCCAAACAACCCTTTTACATGAGTAGTTTGATCTTCGTTTGCAGATAATTCAATATGTAAATGAGGCGAATAATACTTTCGTTTGGCTAATGTGATGAAAAAGAATATATGATGATCTGAAATTTTTATTCGATAGTCTTCTTTTACTTCATCTTTTATTTTTTGAGCATTTTCCAAAATAACGGCTATAGATTTTGGAATGTCTTTTTGAAATCGAGGGCGTAATTCTACACTATTTTCAATATCCATGCGTATCAATTTTAAAGCTAATATAAACATTTTTTAACAATTGTTGATTGCATTTTATATTTAGCCCAGATTACCTCACAAGTTTTACTTTTTATATGAGTTCGATGAATTTCATTTGTAGTGAAAATCCTTTTTGTTTTAGCTAAAACAAAAAGATTGAAACGAATAGCTGGAAAAAGCTCCAAAAAAAATCGTACTTTTGCCCATTCAAAATATGATTATGAATAATATTGTTGCCATTGTAGGAAGGCCTAATGTTGGAAAATCCACCTTTTTTAATCGTTTAATTCAGCGAAGAGAAGCTATTGTTGACTCGGTAAGCGGTGTTACACGTGATAGAAATTATGGAAAAAGTGAATGGAATGGAAAAGAATTTTCGGTAATTGATACGGGAGGTTATATCAAAGGTTCGGACGATATTTTTGAAGCTGAAATTCGTCGTCAAGTTGAATTAGCTATTGATGAAGCTGATGCTATCATTTTTGTGGTCGATGTAGAAGAAGGCATTACGCCAATGGATGATGAAGTGGCAAAATTACTCCGCAAGGTTAAAAAACCTGTTTTATTAGTCATAAATAAAGTAGATAACGCTATGCGTGAAAAAGACGCAGTAGAGTTTTACAATTTAGGATTAGGTGATTATTATACTATTTCGGGAATGAGTGGTAGCGGAACAGGAGAACTTTTAGACAAATTAGTGGAAGTGTTACCTGAAATGCCCGAAATTTCTGAAGAAGTTGAGCCTTTACCACGTTTTTGTGTGGTAGGAAGACCAAACGCAGGAAAATCATCATTTATTAACGCATTAATTGGCGAAGATAGATTTGTAGTTACCGACATTGCTGGAACAACACGTGACGCAATTGACACAAAATATAACCGTTTTGGATTTGAATTCAACTTGGTGGACACTGCTGGAATTAGACGTAAAGCAAAAGTAAAAGAAGATTTAGAGTTTTACTCGGTGATGCGTTCGGTGAGAGCTATTGAACACAGTGACGTTTGTTTATTAGTTATTGATGCCACTCGCGGATTTGAAGGACAAGACCAAAGTATTTTTTGGTTGGCCGAAAAAAACCGAAAAGGGGTTGTTATTTTAGTAAATAAATGGGATTTAGTTGAAAAAGATACTATGTCGGCTAGAGATTACGAACGAAAAATTAGAGAAGAATTACAGCCATTTACCGATGTGCCTATTCTTTTTATATCGGCTTTGACCAAGCAACGTTTACTAAAAGCATTAGAAACTGCCGTTGAAGTATTTGAAAACAGAAAACAACGTATTTCTACTTCAAAATTCAATGACTTGATGTTGCCTATTATTGAAGCAATGCCACCACCTGCTTTGAAAGGAAAATATGTTAAAATTAAATATTGTATGCAGTTGCCAACACCGACACCTCAGTTTGTGTTTTTTGCCAATTTGCCACAATATGTAAAAGACCCATACAAACGTTTTATAGAAAATAAATTGAGAGAACAATACAATTTTAGTGGTGTTCCTATTGATATTTATTTCAGACAGAAATAGTTGAAAAACCGAAGTTCATCTTCGGTTTTTTTTATATCCGTTTACCAACTTCCTCCAGCGCCACCTCCTGAAAATCCGCCGCCGCCAAAGCCGCCGCCAAATCCTCCAGAACCACCGCCAAAGCTTCCGCCGCCAAATCCTCCGCCGCTTCTACCTAGGCTACTTAAAATGATCATATCGCCTAAATCTAATCCTCCTGATCTACCACCGTTTCCACCACTGTTTCGTTTAGAAAACACTAAAACAAGAAAAACTACAACGACAACAATTATTCCTACTGGAAAATTTGATTCTTTTTTACGAGAACCTTTGTATTTCCCTTGTAAGACTTTAAAAATAGCATCGGCTCCTTTATCTAAACCTGAATAATAACTTCCTGCTTTAAACTCGGGAATAATGATATTTCTAGTTAATTCTCCGTTGATTCCAGCGGTTAAACGTTCTTCCACGCCATACCCCGGAGCAATCCATATTTTTCTATCTTTTTTTGATAATAAAATCAAGATTCCGTTATCTTCTTTTTCTTGTCCAATACCCCATTCTTGCGCCCATTTTGGAGTTAAAATTCCGATATCTTCCCCTTTTAAATCTTCAACTGAAATGACCACAATTTGTGTTGAGGTCGAATCAGAATAACGTATTAATTTACTTTCTAATTCCTTTTCTTCCGAAGGATTTAAAACATCGGCATAATCATAAACACTGGTTTGAAAACTGGGCTTATCTGGAATTGTAAATTGTGCATTAGCATACATTCCGGAAAGGATAAATACTAAAATAAGTAACTTTTTCATATTAACCTTTCGAAATTTCGTTAGACAATTCGTTCATATCATCCGATTGATACGGAAAATATTTCTTCAATCGTTCACCTGCTCTTAAAATACCTTCCACTAAGCCATTCTTGAAATTAGACTCTTTAAAATTAGAAATTACGATATCTTTAGTACAATCCCAAAAATCAGATTCTACAACTTTATCAATCCCTTCATCGCCAATGATGGCGAACTTTTTATCGGTAACACAAACATAAAACAATACGCCATTTCGGTCTTTAGTTTCGTTCATGTGCAATTCAAAAAACACCTCCTGAGCTCTGTCAAGAGGTGCTTTTTCTGAACGTTCTTCAATGTGCACTCGAATCTCTCCCGAAGTGTTTTTTTCGGCTGAAACGATGGCTTGTACAATTTCTTGCTCGTCTTCTTTGGACAAAAACGCTTCGGTCTTAGCCATTATTTTTTATCGTTTGAAAAATTAAATTTTACATCCACTGGCTTTTCTGCACCAGCAACTGCATCAAAATATGGTTTTTCTTTATAATTCCCCAAAAAAATTGAATTTGGGAACACTAAAATATAGTTATTATACTTTTGAACCGCTTCATTAAAACGCGTTCTTGCCGTTAAAATTTGGTTTTCAGTACTTGCTAATTCATCTTGTAATTTCAAGAAATTCTGATTCGCTTTCAAATCTGGATAATTTTCAACCGTTACTAATAATCTTGATAAAGAAGAAGATACACCGCTTTGTGCCTGATTAAATTGCGCCAATTGCTCCGGTGTAATATTAGTAGGATCAATTTTCACCTGACTAGCACTTGCTCTAGCACTTGTAATGGCTTCTAATGTTGATTTCTCAAATTCGGCAGCCCCTTTTACGGTTTCAACCAAATTACCTATTAAGTCATTTCTTCTTTGGTAAGAAGTTTCTACATTTCCCCATTCTTTATTTACTTCTTGATTAGTTTTAACCGCACCATTTTTGATGCTTACAAACCATACTACTGCAATTAATAGTATTCCTCCTACTACGATCCAAGGCAAAAATTTTCTCATTTTTTTTATTTTAAAGTTAATTATAATTGATTTTTAAGGGTATTTAATTGGGTTTTAATTGTTTCTAATTTGTTGATGATATCAAATTTATCTAATGTTTTTTTCTGATTTTCTTTCAAATGGGTTTTGGCACCGTCCAAAGTAAAACCTCGTTCTTTGACCAAATGATAAATCAACTGTAAATTTTTTACATCTTCTGGTGTGAACATTCGATTCCCTTTGGCGTTTTTCTTTGGTTTTAAAATATCAAATTCTTTATCCCAAAATCGAATTAAGGAGGCATTAACATCAAAAGCTTTGGCAATTTCACCAATGCTGTAATATCTTTTATTAGGTGCTAGTTCTATATGCATTTTTTTTGTTCAATTTTTAATTTTTGTAATAATAGATTAAAGAAATTTAGAAAATTAAAATTACTCCCAACTTCCCGCTTCTAACTCCCATCTCTAATCCAATGATTGGTTTTCTTGATTTGCTAATTTTGAAATTTCGATATATTCTTTGGCCGAAATACTTCCATAATAGAAATTAATCGGATTTATTTTTTTCTTATTTTTCATTACTTCATAATGTAAATGCGGCGCTTCACTTCGTCCGGTACTTCCTACATAACCAATGATGTCTCCTCGTTTTACACGCTGACCAGGTCGGCATTTGTATTTACTTAAATGGGCATACAATGTAAGGTAGCCATATCCGTGATTAATTTCGATATGGTTTCCATAACCCGATATTGAATTATCTGCTTTGATAACTACTCCATCTCCGGTAGCATAAATAGGTGTTCCTGTTCGAGCCGTAAAATCCATACCATAATGGAATTTTCTAATTTTTGTAAATGGATCACTTCGATAACCAAATCCTGATGCCATATGCTTCAAATCTTCATTTTTTACCGGCTGAATAGCTGGAATAGCGGCTAATAATTTCTCTTTTTGCTTTGCCAAAGCTACAATTTCATCTAACGATTTTGACTGAATTACCAATTCTTTGGTTAAAACATCAACCCGTTTTGTAGTATTTTCAATTAATTCAGAATTATTAAATCCTTGTAAGTCTTTATACCTATTTACACCACCAAAACCCGCTTTTCGTTCTTCTTCAGAAATGGGTGTAGTATTAAAATAAATGCGATAAATATTGTTGTCCCTATTTTCAATAGCCGTTAATACTTCATTCATCAAATCAAGTTTCTTATTTAAAACTTTATAATTCAATGCCATTACTTCAATTTCGCGTGCCAGAATTTTATCTTTTGGAGTTTCAAAATAACTTGTATTTATCAATAACAAAAAAATAAGAAAACCAAACAATGCCGATGACAATAAAAAAAGCATTATGTAGGCAAATTTCTTTCTTTTTCGAGTTTGAATTCGCTTATATGCTAAATTTTCTGAATCGTAATAATATTTTACCTTCGACATAAATGAAAATATACTATTTTTGTGCCAAATTTATTGGTTAACATAAGTTATACGAACAAATTTAAGAAATGTTTCATTCTAAAGCTATTTTTATTTATTTAGCAATGAATTAATCCTAAGTTTATTTGTTTTAAAAAACCAATATTGAAGCATACATTTGAACAAAATCATTGATAATGAAATCACAAGACATAAGAAAAGCCTATTTACAATTTTTTGAAAGCAAAGGACATACCATTGTTCCATCTGCCCCAATTGTATTAAAAGACGACCCAACACTGATGTTTAATAACTCGGGAATGGCACAGTTTAAAGAGTTTTTCTTAGGAAATGGTACGCCAAAAAGTAATCGAATTACGGATACTCAAAAATGTTTACGCGTTTCAGGAAAGCACAACGATTTAGAAGATGTAGGTTTTGATACGTATCACCACACTATGTTCGAAATGCTTGGAAATTGGTCTTTTGGCGATTATTTCAAAAAAGAAGCATTGCCTTGGGCTTGGGAGTTTCTTACGGAAGTTTTAAAGTTAGATAAAGACCGATTATATGTTTCCGTTTTTGAAGGAAGTAAAGAAGATAATGTGCCATTCGATCAAGAAGCTTGGGATATTTGGAAACAATTTGTACCCGAAGACCGAATCATTTTAGGAAATAAAAAAGACAATTTTTGGGAAATGGGCGACCAAGGTCCGTGTGGTCCGTGTTCAGAAATTCATATCGATTTGCGTTCTGATGCTGAAAGAAATGAAGTGTCTGGAAGAAGCTTAGTTAATGCAGACCATCCGCAAGTAGTGGAAATTTGGAATAACGTTTTTATGGAATTCAACCGTAAAGCCGATGGTTCTTTAGAAAAATTACCTGCACAACACGTAGATACCGGAATGGGATTTGAGCGTTTGTGTATGGCGATGCAAAATGTTACTTCGAATTACGATACCGATGTGTTTACGCCGCTTATCGCAAAAGTCGAAGAAATTACAGGATTAAAATATACGCCCAATACCCAATACCCAATACCCAATACCCAAGAAAAAACCAACATTGCTATTCGTGTGGTAGTAGACCATGTGCGTGCAGTGGCTTTCGCTATTGCTGATGGTCAATTGCCTTCAAATACAGGTGCTGGTTATGTAATTCGTAGAATTTTACGACGTGCGATTCGATACGGATTTACGTTTTTAGACACAAAAGAACCTTTTATCAATAAGTTAGTTGAAGTATTAGCCAATCAAATGGGCGAATTTTTCCCTGAAATCAAATCGCAACAACAATTGGTTACCAATGTAATTCGTGAAGAAGAAGCTTCGTTTTTAAGAACTTTGGAACAAGGAATTCAATTGTTAGAAAACGTAATGGTAAACACTTCAGGAAAAGAAGTTTCTGGAGAAAAAGCATTCGAATTATATGATACATTCGGGTTTCCAATTGATTTAACAGCTTTAATTCTTAGAGAAAGAGGATTTAGTTTAGATGAAGCTGGTTTCGAAACAGAATTACAAAAACAAAAAGCACGTTCGCGCGCCGCTTCTGAAGTTTCTACTGAAGATTGGTCGGTTTTAATTCCAGGAAATATAGAAACGTTTGTGGGATATGATCAAACGGAAAACGATGTAAAAATCACGCGTATTCGTAAAGTAGATTCAAAAAAAGACGGAATTTTATACCAAATTGTTTTAGACAACACGCCGTTCTATCCAGAAGGTGGTGGACAAGTAGGAGATAAGGGAACAATTGAAAGTCAGAAGTCAGAATACGGAAGTCAGAAGTTAGAAATAGTCGATACAAAAAAGGAAAACAATTTAATTATTCATTATTCAAAACATTTGCCTGAAGATTTGAATCAAACATTTATTGCAAAAGTAAATACCGATTTAAGAGCGTCAACTTCTAAAAATCACTCGGCTACACATTTAATGCATTTGGCTTTAAGAACCATTTTAGGAACGCACGTAGAACAGAAAGGTTCGTTAGTAAATCCTAATTATTTACGTTTCGATTTTTCGCATTTTTCAAAAGTTACGGATGAAGAATTACGTCTGGTTGAAGCAAGTGTCAATGCACAAATTGAAGCCCAATTAAAATTAGTGGAGCACCGAAATATTCCAATCAAAGAAGCATTAGACAAAGGTGCAATGGCTTTATTTGGTGAAAAATATGGCGATTCAGTAAGAATGATTGAATTTGGCGATAGTAAAGAACTATGTGGCGGAATTCACGTGAAAAATAGTGCTGAAATATGGCATTTCAAAATTATTTCAGAAGGTGCTGTAGCTGCTGGTATTCGTAGAATTGAAGCCATTACTGGCGATGCCGTTAAAGCGTTCTACACGAATCAAGAAAATACCTTGTCGGAAATTAAGGAAGTATTGAAAAATCCTCAAGATGTATTAAAGTCAGTGGCTTCGTTACAAGACGATAATGCAAAGTTGAAAAAACAACTAGAGCAATTAATAAAAGAAAAAATTGACGGATTAGCAACAAGTTTAGTTTCTGAATTTCAAGATGTTAATGGAATTAATTTCTTAGTAAAACAAGTCGATTTGTCAATGAGTGCGACGAAAGATTTAACACAAGCCATCGGAACTTCAAAACCAAACTCATTTGTAGTTTTAGCTTCAATTGAAGAAGGTTTACCAAATATTCACTGTTATATTGCTAAAGAATTGGTGGCAAACAAAGGTTTAAACGCCGGAACTGTAATTCGTGAATTAGGAAAATACATTGATGGAAATGGAGGTGGACAACCCTTCTTCGCATCTGGAAAAGGTAAAAACACAAACGGAATTGCTGCGGTTTTAGAGAATGTGGTAAATTTCATAAAGTAATATAGATAACTGAAAAACACGAATCCTGATTTGTATTACATTTCAGGATTTCTTTTTTATTACTACTTTTGAATAAAATTGACACATTTTCAAATTGGCACATTAATTTATGAACTTCACCACAAAAATTCCCATTCAAAAATATAAACATCCAATAACCTATGATTCCAGAATCATGTTGTTAGGCTCGTGTTTTGCAGAAAGTATGGGAAAGAAATTTGAATATTTTAAATTCCAAAACACAACGAATCCGTTTGGTATTATTTTTAATCCGGTTTCATTGGCCAAACTTATTGAAAGAAGTGCTCAAAAAGAATTTTATACCGAAGAAGATATTTTCTTTCATAATGACTTATGGCAGTGTTATGAAGTACATTCTGAACTTTCGCATCCAGATAAAGAATTGTTTTTGAGCAATTTAAATTCGATTGTTGAATTGACACATCGACAAATTGGTTCATTGACACATTGTATCATTACTTTAGGAACATCGTGGGTTTACAGAAATATTGAAACCAACGAAATAGTTGCCAATTGTCATAAAGTGCCGCAAAAGCAGTTTGTTAAAGAATTGTTGTCGCCCGAAATCATAGCACAAAGTATTGAGTCAATTCTTTTTACTATTTCTGTAGTAAATCCAAATTGTAACTTCATTTTTACCGTTTCACCTGTGCGACACATCAAAGATGGTTTTGCTGAAAACACCTTGAGTAAATCCCATTTGATTTCTGCATTACACAAAACAATAACCTATCTCCCATCTCCCATCTCCTATTTCCCAGCATATGAAATCCTGATGGATGAATTGCGAGATTATCGTTTTTATGCTGAAGATCTATTGCATCCGAATCAAACGGCAATTGATTATATTTGGATACAATTCTTTGAGAATTATATTTCGGAATCAGAATTTGGATTGATGAATGAAATTTGTGAAGTGCAAAGAGCGTTAAAACATCGACCGTTTAATCCAAATACAGAAAGCCATTTGAAGTTTTTAGAGCATTTAAATTTAAAGATTGAGCAAATTAAAGAAAAACTACCGCAAGTTTCTTTTTGATTTAACCACTAAGGGCAAAAGGAAAGCACAAAGCGCGCAAAAGTTATGACTATTTTCAAAATTTATAATTAATTCTTTTGCCACGGATTATGAAGATTAAAAGGATTAATTATAAAATCTGTGAATCTGTGGCTATAAAAAAAGATTGTAACGGATAGCTGGAAAAAGGCTCAAAAAATTAACTATTCAATTCCTCAATTTCTAGTTGCACGTTTTCCCAATCTTCTAATAATTGTTCTAACTCTTTTTTCTTTTTCTCATAGGCCGCAAAAAAGGTAGCATCTTCGATATGTTTGTCATAATTTGAAGCCAATGCTTTATCATCGTGCTGAATGTCTTTTTCTAATTGCTGAATTTGGCTTTCAATTTTACTTAACCTATTTTGCAATGATTTGGCTTTCTTTTGATCTTCGTAAGAAATATTTTTAACTGGTTTATTCGTATTTGTAGTAGAAATCACCTCTTTTTTCTCGATTTCGCGCATATTCATGGCGTTTTTCTGTTCTAAGAAGAAATTGATGTCGCCTAGATATTCTCTAATTTTCTGATCTTTGAATTCGTACACTATATTTGACATGCCTTGCAAGAAATCACGATCGTGAGAAACCAATAGCAATGTTCCTTCAAATTGCTTTAAAGCGGCTTTTAAAACGTTTTTAGACTTAATATCCAAGTGATTCGTTGGCTCATCCATTACTAAAACGTTTATGGGTTGTAAAAGCAATTTACAAAGCGCCAATCGATTGCGTTCGCCACCCGAAAGCACTTTTACTTTTTTCTCTACATCATCACCTCGAAACAAAAACGAACCCAACATATCGCGCACTTTTGAACGGTTTGTATCTGTTGCAGCGTCTTCCATCGTTTGCAATAACGTAATTTCGCCATCTAAATACTCGGCTTGATTTTGAGCAAAATACCCTAGTTGCACGTTATGACCTAATTTGATAGAACCTTCATATTCAAATTCGTTCACAATAGCTTTCATAAACGTTGACTTTCCTTGTCCGTTTTGACCCACGAAAGCCACTTTACTGCCACGTTCTACTAAAAGTGAAATATCTTTTAAAATGGTTTTGTCGCCATAAGCCTTGGTTACGTGCTCAGCTTCGATAACAACTCTTCCTGGTGTTTGCGAAACTGGAAACGAGATATTCATCACCGAATTATCGTCTTCATCTACTTCAATGCGTTCAACTTTATCTAATTTTTTAATCAACGATTGCGCCATGGAAGCTTTGGAAGCTTTAGCACGGAATTTCTCGATTAACTTTTCGGTTTCTTCAATTTTCTTAGCTTGATTTTTTTGGGTAGCCAATTGCTTTTCGCGAATTTCCTGACGCAACACTAAATATTCGGAATACGGTTTATTGAAATCATATGCTTTTCCAAGTGAAATTTCGATAGTACGATTGGTTACATTGTCCAAAAACATTTTATCGTGTGAAACAATTACGACTACGCCGGGAAAATTTCGTAAAAAACCTTCTAACCAAATGATACTTTCAATATCCAAGTGATTCGTAGGCTCATCTAATAGCAAAATATCATTGGATTGCAATAATAATTTAGCCAATTCAATTCGCATTCGCCATCCGCCAGAAAAAGTATCGGTTTGGTTATCAAAATCTTCTCTTTTGAATCCGAGTCCTAATAGAATTTTTTCGGTATCGCCCACATAATTATAACCGCCAAGCATTTCGTAATGATGGGTTACATCGCTCAACTCTTCGATTAAATCTGAATACTCCTGACTTTCATAATCGGTACGTGTGACCAATTGATGGTTGATTTCATCAATTCGAAATTCGGCACGTTTGATTTCTTCAAAGGCTTGATAGGCTTCTTCTAAAACCGTTCTCCCTTTTACAAAATCGATATCTTGACGAAGGAATCCCATTTTTACTTCTTTCTCGGTAGCTATTTGACCTGAATCGGGTGAAAAATCTCGAGCTAATATCTTCAACATGGTTGATTTTCCAGCACCATTTTTTCCAACAAGTCCTACCCTATCTCCTGAACCGAGTCTAAAAGTTACTTCTTCAAAAAGATAAGTTCCACCAAAGGAAACCGATAAATTATGTATGTTTAGCATATTGAATGTTACAATTGTTACACAAGTAAAAGTTAGTTATTGTACCTTTGTGTAAAATATTTTGCAAATGTTAAAAAAAGGATCCAAATTAAATAGTATTTTAACAGGAAGTTGTCCAACTTGCCATGAAGAAAGTATGTATTTAGACAAAAACCCTTATAATGTGGTCAATGTTTATAAAATGCATGAAAATTGCGGTCATTGTGGAACAAAATATAAAATGGAGCCTTCATTCTTTTATGGTGCCATGTATGTGAGTTATGCTTTAGGTATTGCATTTGGAGTTGCCGCATTTATTATTACTTTTTTCTTTGTTGGAGAAAAGAATTTGGTAAACAACTTTATCGCAATAATAATTACATTAATTGTGTTTATGCCCGTAATCATGAGACTTTCCAGAAACATATGGATCAATATGTTTATGAGTTTTGATAAGGATTGGAAACAACACATGGGCGAAAAGAAAGCTACGTTGAGATAGTCATTTCGTTGTTCTTGTTCCGATGATTGATTTTCTGATATTGGAGTGCTTTAATAATATCTGAAAATCTTTAGTCCGAGAATCTAGTCACCTACTTTTTTTTATAACATCTAACAATATCAATTTCTTTTTCTAACGGAATATTCTCTTCAATATGCTGAAATAATTGATTGGCTAAATAAGGTCCGAGCATAACTCCTCGAGTGCCTAAACCATTTAAAACATGCAATTGTGAATGAATAGGATGTGTTCCAACAAGTGGTCTTCTGTCTTTAACGGTGGGACGAACACCTGCAAAATGATTTACAATTTCAAAATCACACGAAATTAATTCTGAAAGTTTTTCGAGCAATTCTTGTTTGCCAGCTTCGGTAGGAGTATTTGTTTTGTCTGACCAATCATAAGTTGCGCCTACTTTATATAAGTCTTTTCCAATAGGCAATATAAAAACACTCGATTTTATAACTACGTCTAATTGCAAATCTGGTGCTTTAATAATTAGCAATTCACCTTTGGTTCCATCTAAAGGCAAATCATTAAAATAAGGATTGGCATGCAACCCAAAACCTTCGGCAAAAATAATATGTTTGGCCTTTATATTTTTATATTGAATTCCGTGTTCTAAAAATTCTATTGTATCGTATTCAAAACTTTCGGAAGAAAAACTATTGACTGCTTTTAAATAGGTAGAATAAGCTTCAATTAATATTGAAATGTTTAAATAACCCGTATGATTTACTTTTCCGTAATGAAAGGGTGAAGTGATACTTTCGTAGGTTTGCTTTACTAGTTTTGAATTTAAAAATGGTGCTAAATTGGGTTTATCTGCAGCTTGAAACCAATTGTTTTGTTCTTCAATGGAATATAATTTTCGAAGGATAGGGATTTCATAATCAAATACCACATTTAATTTAGCTTGTATAGCGTGATATAAAGGAAAGGCAAAATCAATTTGTTCTTTGGCTTTCCACACTTCACTGAAGCGCTTTAAAACGACAGGATTATATAAACCTCCTGCAACTCTTGAAGAAGGTTGTGAGTCATTATCAAAAACAAAAATTGTTTTATTGTTTTGTAAGGCAATTTCAGCGAAAGAGATTCCGGCCAACCCATTTCCAACGATTAAATAATCTATCATGATGTAAAAATAAAAAACTCTTACCAATGGTAAGAGTTTTTTTTAAATGAATTGGAGAAATACTATTAATAATTCCACATATCTTGTTCGAAATCGCGAATTTTCTCTTTAACACGCTCCGATTCTAATAATTGCATTTGTGCATTTTCTTTCATGTAATCTTTGATTAAACGATCGCCATACAAATTTTCTTCTTGATAAATAACACCACTAAAACGTCTTGCATTTAACAAATGGTCAAATGTAAAGGCCATAGCAGAGTTTCTGTTGTTGAAGGCTTTAGCAGCATGTAAGATGTCTCTTGAAGATGGGAAATACACCCAAAACAACTCGATATATTCTTTTTGTGCACTTTCATCACCCATTGTATAAACATCAGGCACCATAGGACAAATACCTAAAAGTCTATATTTTAATTCTCCTTGTCTTTTGTCAAAATACCAGTATCCAGCTACTTTATAAGCATCTACATCATAAGCCTGAATTTCAGTTTTTCTAATGTATTCTTCCGATATTTTCTTAGTTCCTCTTCGGTAAGCATCGATATCTTCATTCATTTGCTCTCTACCCACATCAGAGGTATCAATTTTGAACAAAGAAGATTCAATATCCTTTAAGGTTTTCTTTGTGGTGAAATAACTAGAATCGTATACTTCTGTAATTTTTCCTTCTTTTATAGCAGAAATTAAAACATTATATAAAGGTCTTCTATCTGGAGACGACATTACGTCACCATCAACAGGAAAATACAATGGAAAGTTAACTCTTTCATCTAGGTCAATAATTTCCCATGTGCGTTTACCCATCAAAATATCTCTATCATGAACGTAACCATAAGGTAATGGGTTATCGTTGTCTGCACTTAATTCTGCTGCTGTTTCCTTTCCGATTTGATCGGGAGTTTTAGCATTTAATAGATTAGACTGAGCAAAGGTAAAAGTTGAACTTGAACCTAATACTATAATTGCAATACTATTTCTCCAATTCATTTTATTCATTTTTATTTGGTTTATGAACTAAACACAAAACGTATTTTTATTTTATTTCGTAAGTACAAGCAGAAACACGTTTTGCAACCTGATCTATTCCTTGGAAACTTGCTTTAATTTCAGAAATAATAACAATATCTCCTCTTGATGCTTTTGCAATTGCAGCTCTAGCTCTTGAATCCATTTTATTACCAGAAACCACAATTGTAGGTTGCCCTGGAACTTTAATGTTAAATTGTGTTACATTTACGTTTACTGGGAAATCGAAATCTTCCATAGTAGCGGTAACTGAACAAACCTCTAAGTTATTCTTAGGTCCAGAGTTCTTCTCAGACCCACCCACTTTTCCTGTTGGAGCTGGAAGACCTTTGATTCTAAATACTTGAGCACTTGACATTGTTTTTCCATCAGGCATAGTAGCTGTAACATTAATTTTTACTTCACTACCAGAACCAGCTTTTAACATAAATTTACCGTCACCTACTTTAGACATACCTGGCGCACTAGCATTTACTTTATTAGAAGCAATACCAGGAACCGAAATAGAGATAGGGTTAGGTACACCACGATATACGACATTCATTTTATCTGCAGAAATAATCGCTTGGTTAGGTCTTGGAACCACCACATAAGTACCTTCAAAAGTCAATGGTATTTCTTTCCCATCTTCTAAGAATCCAAACTTACCTGATATTCTTTGTTCACCAATAGAACCAGCGGTAGTAGAAATAACAGCTTGTCCATTTTCAATTTTACCAGGCCCATTGAATGAAGTAGGAACTGTATTAGCATCATAACGACCTAAAACCACTTTTCCTTTAACTGTTTCTCCTTGGAAATAAGCATTTTTTTCTAAAACAACAATAGCTTGAAAGTTCTTCATAGAAGCTGCAGTTTTCAATGCGTTTCCTAAGAATAAGTTATAAGCTCCTGCTTCTGTATTCTTAACATCATTCTGCATAGCAGTAACAAAAGTTAATGTAGAAACAGCTGGAAATCCTTCTGTTTTATACTTTAAAAATTTTTGTTTTAAACCTTCTCTATTTGTAATATCAGCTGTTGAAAATTTCTTTTCAATCTCTTTGATAAAAGGAATATACTTTACATCGTTTCCTAATACTTTTTTGATATCTGATACATATTTGTCAATTGCTGAAACAATTTCTTTTCCTCTTGGACTATAACCATCACCTTTAAACCATTTATCATCGATGGTGGATTTATCCATTGATTCAAAAGGAAGATTACCATTCTCATCTGGCTCTATTCCTTCTGTAACTTCAGCTTTTACAGTTTCTAAAAATGCAACGAAATCTTTAGAAATTTTAGCAACTTCCTTCGCTTTTTTTGCTGGTTCAGCATATTTAGCTGGTTCATCAGTTGCTTTTGTATTTAAAGCAGATAATAAATTACCGTTTGCTTCATCTGTTAATCTATTTGATTCCGAAAATTTGTCGTTAAAATTTCCAAAAGCTGTTAAAACTTCTTTTGACATATTTAATGCCAACATTGCGATGAAAACCAGATACATCAGGTTAATCATCTTCTGTCTAGGGGTTAATTTTCCTCCTGCCATTTTTTCTTGAAATTAGT
>CAISYO010000010.1 GCA_903889745.1 uncultured Bacteroidota bacterium
AAAATTACCATCATAAAAATATAATAAAATGAGTAATTTTGTAATTAAAATAAACAATTGCTTTATGAAAAATCACCTAAAATTTTCGCTTCTTTTTGTATTGATTATTTCGTGTGCTAAAAATCCGTTTACTGGAAAAAGCACAATGGCTTTTGTACCAAATAGTCAAATTTTTCCTTCTGCTTTTCAGCAATACAATCAATTCTTATCTGAAAATAAAGTAATTACAGGAACTACTGATGCTAAACGAATTGAAAACATCGGGTTTAAAATTAAAACGGCTGCAGAACGTTACTTAACAGCAAACGGCAAACCAGACTATTTAAAAGACTATCAATGGGAATATAAATTGGTAGAAAGTAAAGAACTTAATGCGTGGTGTATGCCTGGTGGTAAAATTGTTTTTTATACCGGAATTTTACCCGTTTGTAAAGACGATGCGGGTATAGCTGCTGTAATGGGGCATGAAGTAGCGCATGCATTGGCAAATCACGGACAACAACGAATGAGTGCTGGTTTATTGCAACAAATAGGCGCTGTTGGCGCTGCTGTAGCAGCTGAAAAATATACGCCAAAATACCAAAACGAAGCTATGCAAGCATATGGTGCGGGTTCGCAAGTGTTAGGAGTATTGCCATTTAGTAGAAGTCACGAGAGTGAAGCTGATATGATTGGATTAACATTAATGGCTATTGCAGGTTATGACCCTATTAATGCGGTTAAAGTTTGGGAACGCATGTCTGAACTTTCGAAAGGTAGAACCCCGCCTGAGTTTTTAAGTACACACCCAAGTAACGAAACCCGTATAAAAGAATTAACAGCTTTATTGCCTCAAGCTAAAGCCGAAGCTTCAAAATTCGGTGTTACTTTTAAATAACTAATTAAAATACTATATTTGAATCCCAACTTAACACGTTGGGATTTTTTAATATATGAAAAATTTAGAAAAGGGATCTCCTAAATTAATGCAGGCTTGGGCTTTTTACGATTGGGCAAATTCGGTGTATACTTTAGTAATTGCTTCAACTATTTTCCCAATATATTACGGTGCCTTGTTTAGACAAAAAGGAATAGAAGAAATTCAATTGGGACAATTCTCTTTTCATAGCGAAGCGATCATTCCTTATGTAACCGCCATTGGATTTTTAATAATTGCTATTATTTCACCACTACTTTCTGGTATAGCCGATTATTTAGGAAATAAGAAATTTTTCTTGCAGTTTTTTTGTTACCTCGGTTCAATTTCCTGTATGAGTTTGTACTTTTTTTCATTAGAAAATATAGTCATAAGTCTGTTAATTTATTTACTAGCATTAATAGGCTTTTGGGGAAGTTTGGTGTTTTATAATTCGTATTTGCCAGACATCGCTCCTAAAGAAGAACAAGACCGTATCAGTGCAAAAGGGTTTAGTTTAGGCTATATAGGAAGCGTCATTTTGCTGCTTATTTGTTTAGCGATGGTTCTTTTGGTTGATGAAAGTAAAGCCATTCAAATGATGCGTTATTCTTTTGTTTTAGTAGGAATATGGTGGATTGGTTTTAGTCAATACACTTACTATTACTTGCCAAATCATAGAAATAACAAGAAATTACACGTAGATATTATTTTTAACGGCTTTAAAGAATTGAATAAAGTTTGGCAACAAATCAAGCATGTCATAGCACTTAGGCGATATTTAGGTGCTTTTTTCGTGTACAGTATGGCTGTTCAAACTATAATGATCATCGCCGCCTATTTTGGAGAAAAAGAAGTAAATTGGGGAAGTGATAGTAAACGAACAATTGGCTTAATAGTTAGTATTTTAGTCATTCAATTAGTTGCCGTCTTTGGAGCTTGGATTACTTCTAAATTGGTTTCAAAATATGGAAACATTAAGACATTAATTTGTTTAAACTTTTTGTGGATTTGCATCTGTACGTATGCTTATTTTGTTATTACACCTAATGACTTTTACATAGCTGCATTTTGTGTAGGATTAGTAATGGGAGGGATTCAGTCGTTATCACGCTCTACTTATTCCAAGTTGATTCCAACAGGTGCAAAAGACACTACCTCTTTTTTTAGTTTTTATGACGTTGCCGAAAAAATAGGCATCGTTATTGGGATGTTAACTTACGGGTATATTGCTGATATGACAGGTCGTATTCAAAACGCTATTTTATTTTTAATTTTATTTTTTATTGTAGGATTACTTTTACTCCTTAGAGTACCAAAAAATAAAATTTAGTTTTTATATTTGAAGACTTAATCTATTAATTTATGAAATCACTAAAACGTATCTCATTTTTATTTTTAATTGCAATTTCTTTTGTTTTAAATTCTTGCAGTAATGAATCCATAGATCCTGCTATTGATCCAAGCGCTAACAATGGAAGTTCTTCAGGTATGTTACGATGGAGTTGTAAAGTAGATGGAGTGCTTCATGAGTGGAGTGGTTCTTTTGGTGCTTCTTCAGGTTTGAGTAACTATTCTAAAGATGAGCAAAATGCTACCGATGGAAATCCAAACGGTGTTGTAGTACTTAGCAAGTCAAATAGTAGTAATCAAAATGAATTATATTTAAGCTTAACTATGCCTGATATTCGTACTGGAGCATTTTCTTTAAATGGAAATAGTGTAAATAATGCTGCTGCTTTAACACTTTCTTCTTCTTTAAGTTATGGAACGGTTGATGGTCAAACAATTTCAGTAAATATTACAGAATTATCTAATAATACAGCAATCACAGGAGATTTATCAGGTCGTGTAAAGGGAACATTTTCTGGTTCAATGAGACAAGTAGGAAGTTTACAAACGATTACAATTACAGAAGGTTCTTTTGAAGCAATTAGAATGCAATAATATTAATAAAACAATTTAATTATCCCGAATTATGTTCGGGATTTTTTATGGCACACATCTTGGAATACCATAGTAAGATTAGCTCTGTTTTTATTGTTTATTAATTTGACAATCAATATATTACAATTTAAAAACCTACTTTTCTTTTAAAATCTTAGAATTATTTACTGACAAAACGACCCTTTTATAAATATGCCACATCACAAAATACTAGCACTTGACAATTTGTCACTTCAAGAAATGGATCCCGATTCGGAATTGATTCCCTTAATGACTCCCGAAGACGAGGAGGAAATGAATAATGAGGAATTGCCAAAAGACATTGCAATTCTACCTTTACGAAATACGGTTTTGTTTCCTGGTGTAGTAATTCCTATTACGGCCGGAAGAGATAAATCCATCAAATTAATCAATGATGCCAATGCAAAAGGTAAAATCATTGGAGTAGTAGCGCAAAAGGATGAGAACGTTGAGGAGCCTACTCCAAATGACATCCATCATATTGGAACAGTTGCACGCATTATGCGCGTGTTAAAAATGCCAGATGGTAATACTACAGTAATTCTGCAAGGTAAAAAGCGATTTGAAATTGAATCATTTACAGAAGAAGAACCCTATTTACGTGCTACAATTAAAGAAGTGGCTGAGGAACGTCCTGATGCTAAAAATGTTGAATTCAAAGCGATTATTGAATCGATAAAAGAGTTAGCTATTCAAATTATTAAGGAAAGTCCAAGCATTCCAACCGAAGCAACTTTTGCGATTAAAAATATTGAAAGCAATCCGTTTTTAATCAACTTTGTGTCTTCAAACATGAATCTTTCAGTGGAAGAAAAACAACAATTGTTGTCGATTAAAAACTTAAAAGACAGAGCATTAGAAACACTTAGATTCATGAATATTGAACTTCAAAAATTAGAAGTTCGAAATGATATTCAATCTAAAGTTCGATTTGATTTAGACCAACAACAACGCGAATATTTCTTGCAGCAACAAATGAAAACCATTCAGGAAGAATTGGGTGGTGTTTCTTATGAAGCTGAAATTGAAGAAATGCGTGCTAAAGGTTTGCTCAAGAAGTGGGACGATAAAACGGCAAAACATTTTGAAAAGGAATTATCTAAATTACAGCGTACGAACCCAAACTCGCCTGATTTTGGTATTCAGCGTAACTATATCGAACTATTTTTAGAATTACCTTGGAATGAATTTACGAAAGATAATTTTGATTTAAAACGTGCACAGAAAATTCTCGATAGAGATCATTATGGATTAGAAGAAGTAAAGAAACGCATCATCGAACATTTAGCCGTTTTAAAGTTGCGAAACGATATGAAATCGCCTATTCTGTGTTTATACGGACCTCCAGGTGTGGGAAAAACTTCCATTGGAAAATCGGTTGCCGAGGCTTTGGGTAGAGAATATATTCGTATGTCATTGGGTGGATTGCGTGATGAAGCGGAAATTCGGGGTCATCGTAAAACCTATATTGGCGCAATGCTGGGGCGTATTTTGCAAAACATTAAGAAAGCTAAAACATCAAATCCGGTGTTTGTTTTGGATGAAATTGATAAATTATCGTTGAGTCACAATGGCGATCCTTCTTCGGCCTTGTTAGAAGTGCTAGATCCAGAACAAAACAATGAATTTCATGATAATTTCTTAGAATTGGGTTATGATTTATCAAAAGTAATGTTCATAGCTACTTCAAATACCTTGTCAACCATTCAACCTGCATTGCGCGATCGTATGGAAATCATCGAAATGACTGGTTACACAATTGAAGAAAAAATCGAAATTGCTAAAAATCATTTGTTGCCAAAACAATTAAAAGAACACGGTTTAACGGCAAAAGATTTGCAAATTGGTAAAAAACAATTGGAGAAAATTGCGGTTGGATATACTAGAGAATCGGGTGTTCGAGGTTTAGAGAAAAAAATTGCTCAAGTCGTGCGTCATGCAGCAAAATCAATTGCTATGGACGAAACTTATAATATAAAAGTATCAGATGAAGATTTGTTAGCCGTATTAAAATCGCCTCGTATGGAGCGAGATAAATATGAAAATAATGAAGTAGCGGGTGTGGTTACAGGTTTAGCCTGGACATCGGTTGGTGGTGATATTTTATTCATAGAATCACTGATTTCAAAAGGAAAAGGAACCATGACCATGACTGGAAATTTAGGTACGGTGATGAAAGAATCGGTGACTATCGCTTTAGAATATATTCGTTCTAATGCTGAGTTGTTAGGCATTGATCCTGAAGTATTAAATCAGTACAATATTCACATTCACGTGCCAGAAGGAGCCACTCCAAAAGACGGACCAAGTGCAGGTATTGCAATGTTAACCTCAATGGTATCTTCTTTTACCCAAAAACGAATTAAGAAAAGCATTGCCATGACGGGCGAAATTACGCTTCGTGGAAAAGTGCTGCCAGTAGGCGGAATTAAAGAAAAAATCTTAGCCGCAAAACGTGCCAATATAAAAGAAATCATCTTGTGTAAAGACAATAAACGTGATATCGAAGAAATTAAACCCAATTATATTGAGGGTTTAACCTTTCATTACGTTGATAAAATGAGCGAAGTTTTGGACATTGCCATTACTTCTCAGAAGGTAAAAAACGCTAAAGAATTAACTACTAAAAAGTAAGTTAAGTCAATATAAACAGGAACTCTCAATAATTAAGTATTGAGGGTTCTTTTTTTGTTTCCTAATCAATATAATTTTATCTTCGCAAATGCGTTATCATTAAGTTAACAACAGAAAATGCAATTAAAAACGATATTATTTTTCTTAGGATTCCTTTCGACTTGCAGCTTCAGTCAAATAGGAGGTAAATATGTATATCAGTTTTTAAATTTAGCGCAATCGCCGCGTCAAGCAGCTTTAGGTGGAAAAACAGTAACCGTTGTAGATTATGATGTCAATCAGGCTTTTTATAATCCGGCAACGATTAATCAAAAAATGAGCAATCGATTATCGACAAATTATGGCAATTATTACGGTGAAGTAACCTATGGAACAGCTGCTTATGCTTACACGTATGATCAGCATGTGCAAACATTTCACGCCGGCATCAGTTATATCAATTATGGTACTTTTGAAGGAAGAGATGAACTAGGGAATCTTACCAATGATTTTACAGGAAGTGAAGCCGCTTTGTCGATGGGCTATGCTTACAATATTCCTTGGACTGAGGTATATGTGGGAGCCAATGCTAAATTGATTTCGTCTACCTTAGAAAGTTATAATTCTTGGGGCGCAGCAGTTGATTTAGGACTTTTGTATGTTGATACTAAAAACGATATCAATTATGGATTAGCGGTTCGTAACTTAGGCGCACAAATTACGCCTTATGACGAAACACGTGAGAAACTTCCGCTCTCAATTGATGCTGGTGTTTCGCAGTTGCTGGAAAATGTACCGATTCGATGGCACCTAACGATTGAGAATTTACAGCAATGGAATATTGCATTTTCCAACCCAAATAGAGCAGAAACAGGATTAGACGGAACAGTTAATGAAGAGAAAGTTTCGTTTTTTAATAACGCACTTCGGCATGTTATTTTGGGTGCCGAATTATTCCCAGAGAAAGGATTCAACATTCGGTTAGGTTATAATTTCAGAAGAAGTGCAGAATTGAGTATTATTGAACAACGTCATTTTTCCGGTATTTCGTTAGGTTTCGGAATTCGATTCGGGAAAGTAAAATTAGATTATTCCTATTCCCGATATACCGTGGCAGCCAATTCTAGTTTATTTGGTTTGATGATTGATTTGAATTAGAGTAGTGAGTTTGGAGTGATTAGTAAGGAGTTAGGAGTGAATACTTAAATGAACTTTATTATATACAAAGTATTACTTAAAAAAACTTATATCACTTATATGTTTAAAAAGTTGTAAATTAATAATATAAAACTTAGCGCCTTAGCGTCTTTGTGGCAAAAGAATATGAAAAAAATTACCATAGCAATCGACGGTTTTTCATCAACCGGAAAAAGTACTTTAGCAAAGCAATTAGCTGCAGCATTAGGTTACGTATATGTAGATACTGGAGCCATGTATCGGGCAGTAGCCTTTTTTGCTGTGCAACACCATTTGGTTTCCGAAACGCATTTAGATAAGGCTGGTTTGATAGCTGAATTACCAAATATCAATTTACGCTTTCAATTTAATACTACACTAGGATTTGCCGAAATGTATTTGAACAACGAAAACATTGAAACGCAAATTAGAACCATTGAAGTTTCCCGTATGGTGAGCAAAGTTGCCGAAGTTTCTGAATTGAGAGCCAAATTAGTAGAACAGCAACAAGCCATGGGCAAAGACAAAGGTATTGTAATGGACGGAAGAGACATAGGAACCGTAGTTTTTCCTGAAGCCGAATTGAAATTATTTATGAATGCCAGTTCAAAAACCAGAGCCCAACGCCGTTTTGACGAATTATCAGAGAAAGGACAACATGTTACTTTTGAAGAAGTGTTGCAAAATGTTGAAGAGCGCGATTATATTGATACCCATAGAGACGATTCGCCCTTAGTAAAAGCAGCAGATGCTATTGAAATTGACAATTCAGCAATGAGCAAAACCGAACAGTTTGAATTGGTTTTGAAGTTAGTAAAAGAGAAAGTGTAAAAAATCCGACCTGCTTTCACAAATCGGATGTAATCTTTTTTCTAAAAATCTTTTTTCTTTATTCTAAAGACTATAAGTGAATTACTTCACCATAAGCATCAGCAACGGCTTCCATAACCGCTTCACTCATCGTTGGGTGTGGATGCACTGCTTTTAATATTTCGTGTCCAGTAGTTTCTAATTTACGTGCTATAACTGCTTCTGCAATCATATCGGTAACGCCAGCACCAATCATGTGGCAGCCCAACCATTCTCCATATTTTGCATCAAAAATTACTTTTACAAATCCGTCAGTAGTTCCTGCAGCAGTTGCTTTTCCAGAAGCAGAGAACGGAAATTTACCAATTTTTAATTCGTATCCTTTTTCTTTTGCTTGTTTTTCAGTCATACCCACAGAAGCAATTTCTGGAGTTGCATACGTACAGCCAGGGATGTTCCCATAGTCTAAGGCTTCAACATGTAAACCTGCAATTTTTTCAACACATAAAATACCTTCTGCCGAAGCCACGTGTGCTAACGCTTGTCCTGGGGTTACATCACCAATAGCGTAGTAACCAGGAACGTTTGTTTGATAATAAGCGTTTACTAAAATTTTATCTCTATCGGTTGCAATACCCGTTTCTTCTAATCCAATGTTTTCGATGTTAGTTTTAATACCAACAGCTGATAATAAGATATCGGCTTCTAAAACTTCTTCCCCTTTTGCGGTTTTAACGAAGGCTTTAACACCTTTTCCAGAAGTATCAATTCTTTCCACAGAGGCATTGGTCATAATGGTAACACCCGCTTTTTTCATAGAGCGTTCCATTTGTTTTGAGATGTCTTCATCTTCAACTGGCACGATATTCGGCATGAATTCTACTATTGTAACTTCAGTTCCCATAGCATTATAAAAATGAGCAAATTCTACTCCAATAGCTCCCGAACCCACCACAATCATTTTCTTTGGTTGTTCTGTTAAGGTCATTGCTAGGCGGTAACCAATTACTTTTTTACCATCTTGAGGTAAGTTAGGCAATTCACGAGAACGCGCTCCTGTAGCAATGATAATATGATCTGCTGAATATTCAGTTACTTTACCATCAGCAGCCGTTACGTCTACTTTTTTGCCTGGTTTAATTTTTCCAAAACCATCAATAATATCAATTTTATTTTTCTTCATTAAGAATTGAACCCCTTTGCTCATTCCATCGGCTACATCACGAGAACGTTTTACTACCGCATTGAAATCTTTATCAAAGTCTTTAACGGTTAATCCATAATCTGAAGCATGTTTTAGGTAATCAAAAACTTGAGCCGATTTTAATAAAGCTTTCGTTGGGATACAACCCCAATTCAAACAAATGCCACCCAATTTTTCTTTTTCAATTACAGCTACTTTGAAGCCTAATTGCGATGCTCTAATAGCAGTTACATAACCACCAGGACCACTACCTAAAACAATGATATCGTATTTCATAAGTATAAAATTTTTCAGTTTTATTTATAAGTTGCGAATTTAAGGAATTATTTTTTATGTTGTAACGCAAAGTTCGCAAAGTTTTGCGCAAAGAAACGCAAAGGGAATCTGTAAATCGTTACCACAAGGGGCACAAGGAAAGCACGAGGAACACAAAATCTGCGATAATCCGTTCAATCCGATTTATTCGCGTTCTAATGTTGAAGTCATTAGCTACAAGCATAAATAGTTACTGTAAAAAAGTTTAAACGCAAAGTACGCAAAGTTTTACGCAAAGAAAGGCGAAGAAAATCTGCGATAATCAGTTCAATCCGAGTTATCCGCGTTCAAATGTTGAGGTCATTAGCTACAAGCATAAATAGTAACTGTAAAAAAGTTTAAACGCAAAGTTTGCAAAGTTTTACGCAAATAAAGGCGA
>CAISYO010000011.1 GCA_903889745.1 uncultured Bacteroidota bacterium
AACTGGGTTTATACTTGCACCCGTATTTACACTGTAATTTGCATTACCACTTAATGAAGGTAAAAAACCACCTATCGCTTCCAATTTATCAACCGAAGATGTTTTTAAATCCAATTCAGACTGTTTAATGGATATGTTATTTTGAATGGCATAATCTACACATTCTTCTAAAGTCCATTTCTTATCTTGTGCCGAAAGTTGAAAGCCAACTAGCAATAGAAAAAGAATTATTTTTTTTGTTATCATTTTATGTACTTTACTTCTCATTTCTTATAAGACCTTCATTTTACATTTTTGTTACAGATATCAATTAAAATTTTACTTTTACAATAAAAAAAAGAACCTTTATATTGCACAATGAAAACAATTATCGCTTTTGCACTTCTTGCTTGCACCCTACTTATATCAGTATCTTGTGGAACAACCAATAAAATTGAAGCCTTAAAACCTGCCCCTTCAAATAATGCTGCCGTAGTATATAAAATGATTTCAAAAAAAATATTACTATTGTTGCTTTTTGTAGGGTTACAATTGACTGCCCAAAACAAGAAATGGACACTAGAGGAATGTGTGGATTATGCCATTAAAAATAATATTTCTATTAAGCAATCGGAGTTAGATATAAAGACGTCTTCGGTTGAAAAAATGGAAGCTGTTGGTGGTTTTTTGCCCACTTTAAGTGCAAATGCAAATTATAGTATCAATACCGGAGCAAGTATTAACCCAGTAACAAATCAATTTCAGAACGAAACGTTTAAATCGTTTTCTGCTGGTGCTAGTTCAAATGTAACTTTATTTAATGGATTGGCAAATTGGAAAACATTGCAAAGAGCCAAATTAAATAAAATTGCAAATGCATACCGTTTAGATAAAATGAAAGATGATATTGCACTTTCGGTAGCAAATTCTTATTTGCAAATTTTGTTCAATAAAGAACAATTGAAAGTTCAAAAAAATCAAAATGTAATCACTAAAGAAAATCTGAAAAGAACACAAGATTTAATTGAAGCAGGTGCTGTTCCTGCTGGCGATATTTATGAATTACAAGCAACTGATGCCACCCAACAGCAGCAAATTATTGGTACTGAAAATGCGTTGCTTATTTCAAAAATAGCTTTGTGCCAAACCTTATTGATTGAAAGTTATGATACGTTTGATATTTCAGATGAAACTATAGATTTACCGCTTTCTAATGTAAGTAACGAAACTCAAGAAGCAATTTTAGCAAAAGCAAAAGAATCGGTTAAAGATGTAAAAATTGCCTTATCAAATGTTGATGTAGCTAAAAAAGATGTGGCTATTTCGCGCTCTTCATATTTACCAACATTAACCGGGTTTGTAGGCTATAATACAAGATGGTCTGAAAGTACACCGTTTAATTTTGCAGATCAATTATCGTTATTTGATGGAACTGCAATAGGTTTACAACTTAATGTGCCAATATTAAATGGTTTTGCTACTAGAGGTAGAGTACAACGAGCTAAAATAAATCAAGAACGTGCAGAAATTCAATTGAAACAAGCCGAATTAGATTTAGAGCGAAATGTATATCAAGCCTACAATGATGTTAAAAATGCAGTTAAATCCTATGAAGCGGCTCAAAAATCATTAGAAGCTAGACGTCAGGCTTTCAATTTTTCAAAAGAAAGATATGAAGTAGGATTGCTCAATGCATTTGATTTTTCACAAGCAACTCTTGCTTTAGAAAACGCTCAATCTGAAGTTTTACGAACAAAATATGATTATATTTTTAGAACTAAAATTTTAGAATTCTATTTCGGAATACCATTACTTAAAAAACAATAATAAAACATAAAAATCAAGTCATGTCAAAGAAAACCATATTCATTTTATTAGGAAGTGCAATCGGAATTATCTTATTATTAGTTGGACTTAAAAAAGGAGGCGTTATCGGAAATACTGATGATTCAAAAATTGTTGAATTATCAAAAGTTACTGAAACTACCATTGTTGAAACAGTTTCGGCAACGGGAAAAATTCAGCCCGAAATTGAAGTTAAAATTTCGTCTGAAGTTTCTGGTGAAGTGATTGCTTTGCCAATAAAAGAAGGGCAACAAGTTAAAAAAGGTGATTTATTAGTTCGAATTAATCCCGATTTATATGAATCTGGAGTGAATCGTTCTGTTGCTTCTATGTCGACTACAAAAGCAGGATTAAGTCAGGCTGATGCGCAAGTAAAAGAAGCAAAGGCAAACTATGATCGTAATAAAAAATTATTTGAAAAAGGAATTATTTCAAAAGCTGAATGGGATCGAATTGTGTCGGCTTATGAAGTAGCTACGGCTAACAAACAATCAGCTTATTATCAAGTGCAAAGTGCTTCTGCAACAGTAACTGAAGCAAAAGATAACTTAGGAAGAACTACTATTTATGCACCAGCAGATGGTACAATTTCTTTATTGAATATCGAATTAGGAGAGCGTGTTTTAGGAACACAACAAATGGCGGGTACTGAAATTCTTAGAATTGCAAACCTGAACAATATGGAAGTTGAAGTCGATGTAAACGAAAATGACATTGTAAAAATTAATATTGGCGATTCGGCAAATATTGAAGTGGATGCTTATTTAAAAAGAGAGTTTAAAGGAATTGTTACGAGTATATCTAATTCGGCAAGTACTGCTTTAACAGCTGATCAAGTAACTAATTTTAAAGTAAAAGTTAGAATTCTTAAAGAATCATATCAAGATTTATTAGAAGGAAAACCTGAAAATTATTCTCCTTTTAGACCTGGAATGACCGCTACGGTTGATATTATTACCAAGCGTAAAGAAAATATTGTAGCAGTGCCAATTAGCGCCGTGGTGATAAAAGATGACACTACTTCGGTAAAAAAAGACATTGTTGCAGAGCTTGAAAAAGAAGAGCAACAGAAAAAAGGAACCGCTCCAAAATCTGATAAAAAGTTTGAATGTGTCTTTGTAAAAGTAGGCGATAAAGCTAAACTTCGTGTTGTAAAAACAGGAATTCAAGATGATTCAAATATTGAAATTATTTTAGGATTAAAACCTGGTGAAGAAATTATTATTGGTCCATATACTACTGTTTCTAAGGATTTAGTGTCTAATGACAAAGTAAAAGTAGAATCGGAAAAGGATAAGAAAGAAAAAACGGAAAAAAAAAATAAATAGATTACCCATTTGAGTTAGATGAGGCGCTAGAAATAGCGTCTTATTTTTTTTAATCTATATTCCTTAGTAACTTTGCAAATCAAAATTAAATCATGCCAATAATATTAAACATAGAAACCGCCACAAAAAATTGTTCAGTTGCTTTAGCTAAAGATGGAAAAACAATTGTTTGCAAAGAATTAGCAACAGAAAATTTCTCACATGCTGAAAAATTACATGTTTTTATTGAACAGATTTTAGTGGAAAGTGATGTTCAGTTTTCTGAGTTGAATGCCATTGCGGTAAGTCAAGGTCCTGGTTCTTATACAGGGTTGCGAATAGGTGTTTCTTCGGCAAAAGGATTCAGTTATGCGTTAAATATTCCGTTGATTGCAGTTGATACATTACAACTTTTAGCAAAACAGATTACTATTGATAAAGGCATTATTCTTCCGATGATTGATGCGCGAAGAATGGAAGTTTTTTCTGCAATGTATGATTCAAATTATAATCAAATTAGAGCTACACAGGCTGAAATTATTGATAAAAGTTCTTACCATGAAATTTCTGAAACCATCCATTTAGTTGGTGATGGTATCGGGAAATTTACAAACACATTAACCGATGAAAAATTTGTGTTTCATAATGAAGTGTTATATCCATCGGCCAAAGAAATGAGCGCATTGTCTTTTGAGAAATTTCAAAATTCCGACTTTGTTGATGTGGCTTATTTCGAACCTTTTTATTTAAAAGATTTTCTTTTGATTAAATAGTGTACTAACTTACTCTGAAATTAGTTTTTTCAAAGTTCTATTTTGGATTTTATACTTTCAAAGGAGTTTTCGGGTTGCAAGCAGCTTTTATTTTCACAAAGATAAAATAAGGTTTTTGTTGGATCGAATCGGTGACTTAGAAAGGGCAAAGAGCTATTTTTTGTGCTTCCTGCAATTATAAGATTGGGATGAAATTCGCTATTCACTTTTGATAATTCCTTTACAGCATTTTCACCACAAATTGCCAGTTCTTTTCCAATGGTTTTAGACATCCATAGTTTCATCCAATTTGAATAAGCCGAAGCATAGTCGATTTTTGCAGTAATATGATGCAACATTTGATCTACTAATTTTTCATAATAGGTATTGTGAAATAAAACACTTAAAACGTGTAAATTAGTTGCCATTACTGAGTTTGCAGCCGGAATAACATTATCTTCAACTTCAAAATGAGGGGCAATTAATTGAGAAGAATTTCGGGCGTTAAATGCGAAAAAATGTTGGTGTTCATCATAAAATTGTTCCAAACAATAATCGGTTATTTGTTTTGCATTTTGAAGATAATCCATATCAAAAGTAACTTGGTATATACTTATAAATGCTTCAATTACAAAGGCATAATCTTCTAAAAAACCTTCAATTTTTGCCGTTCCATTATTATAAGAATGCCATAAATGACCATTGCTTCCCCAAAGATTTTCCGTTATGAAGGATGCATTTTTTTTGGCAGCATCCAAATAAGTTGTATTGCCTAGTGCGGCATAAGCATCTGCATACCCCTTTAGCATTAACGCATTCCACGAAGTTATACGTTTATCATCTAATCTTGGTTTTGGTCTTTTGTTTCTTATTTCAAATAATTTATTTTCCCAATTTTTCTTTTTTTCAATTAGAATACCAACTGAAATTCCATTCTTTTGAGCAATTTCAGTATTGCTTTCTTTTTGGATCAACACATAATTGTCGTGTTCCCAGAAGCCAAAGGAATTTATATTGTAAACCTCGGCAAATAAATTAAAATCCTCTTTTAAAATTGACTCTAATTCAGTTTTGGTCCACACATAAAATGCTCCTTCTTCTAAATGATTGTTTTTGTCTAAGCTATCAGCATCTAGTGACGCATAAAAACCGCCATGATTATCGGTTAGTTCCTCTTTTATGAAGGCAATTGTTTTTTCAATAACTTCTTTATATAGCGGATTATGACTTCGTTTGTAAGCATCTGCATATACAGAAATTAATTGGGCATTATCATATAACATTTTTTCAAAATGCGGAACATGCCATTTCATATCTACCGAATAGCGTGAAAAACCTCCGCCAAGCGTATCAAATAATCCGCCATAAGCCATTTTTGTTAGCGTTAAATCAACATGATTGAGAACAGCAACATTATTAAAATTATGGCCATAAGACTGTAAAAAATCTAAGTTGCTTGGCATCATAAATTTTAGAGCCCTAGTGTAGCCACCAAATTCCAGATCGAAACTTTTTTGCCATTTTTCAACTAAAATATGAATATTCTCAAATGGAAATTCGTCTAAATGTGTGTTGTGCGAAACAATTCCTAAACTCATTAAACCTTCATGGAGTTTTTCGGCATATTCAATTACTTTTTCAGGGTTTTCTTGATATATTTTTGAAAGTTGAGCCAAGGTATTGATCCAATTTTCCTTATTTACGTAGGTTGCTCCCCAAACTGGTCTTCCATCCGGTAAACACACAACATTTAAAGGCCATCCGCCTTGTCCTGTCATCATTTGTAAGGCTTTCATATAAATTGCGTCGACATCAGGACGCTCTTCTTTGTCTACTTTTATAGCAATGAAATTTGAATTCATTACCGCCGCTACTTCTTCATCTTCAAAACATTCATGCTCCATAACATGGCACCAATGACAAGCGGCATAACCAATACTCACCACAATGAGCTTGTTTTCTTGTAAGGCCGTAGCCAAAGTATTTTCATTCCATGCTTTCCAAAAAATAGGATTAGTTGCATGCTGTAATAAATAAGGACTAGATTCTAGGTGTAATTCATTCATAAAAAAAGCGTTCATTTATAGAACGCTTAAAGGTAAAATATTTTTAAATAGTAATTAGCCATTAATAGCTTCAACTTTAATATCTTGGTCTTTCAACATGTCTTTTAGCATATTTTCAATTCCGTTTTTCAATGTAAAAGTAGAAGAGGGACAACCACTGCAGGCACCTTGTAAAATTACTTTCACTCTTTTTTCGGTGGGATCAAAAGAATCAAAAACAATGTTTCCACCATCACTTTGAACAGCAGGCTTTACATATTCTTCTATAATATTTATAATTTGTTTCGATGTAACGTCTAAATTTTCAAAATAACTTTCTTGTTGTTTTTGGTGATTATCAGTTTTTACAATAGCCGATTCATCAATTACAGTGCCGCCATTTTCAATAAAACCTTTAATAAAAGTTCTTAATTCTAATGTAATTTCATCCCATTCTGTCACAGTAAATTTTGTGATAGACACATAATTTTCATCAATGAAAACTTCTTTAACAAATGAAAATTTAAAAAGTTCTTTTGCTAATGGTGACGCTGCTGTCTCGTCAATATTTTTGAATTCCACCGGTGTTTTTGTCAGCAATTTATTGCAAGCAAATTTTAATACCGCCGGATTCGGAGTGGTTTCAGCGTAAACAGTAATAGGCATTTTCTTGGGTTTGTTTTCTTCGATTTTTAAAATTTCGCCGCCGTTTTTAATAAAATCTTCTATTTGTTCGGCTACATCGTTTTGAACATCTTCCCATTCCACAATAGAAAATTTTTCAATTGCTATAAAATTTCCCGAAATATATACCGTTTTAACAAAAGGTAAAAAAAACAATTGTTTTGCTAAAGGAGAAGGTTGCGTTTCATCGATATTTTTAAATTCAAAATTTTCTGAACGAACAATTATTTCATCAAATTCAAATTTTAATATGGATGGATTGTTTGTTGGTTTTATACTTGTAATTTGCATTTTAGTTCTGTTTTTGCAAAGATAAGAACAATTAAATGTCAATTGGAGATATTTGTTTTTTTACAATAAAATTAACTATTGATGAAAGTAAAACGGCTTAAAAAATTACTACTTACTATAAATTTACCTATATTTAGTAAGATGTAACGAAAATAAAATTTTGTATCTTTCTGATAATCATATTGATAGCGATGTAAGTTTGGATAAAAAAATAATGAGCATTTTTTTCTATATATTATTGAGAATATTTTAAAATAAAGATGCAATTAAAACACAAAATTTATATCTTTGACCATTAAGCTATAAAATCGTTAGTATTGCTCAGATATAAATAGATTTTTATAGATTAAGTAAATTAAAATTAAGTCTCATTTTCATAAAATTAGTTACCTACGATGAATTTTAAAAAGAGTTATTTTGTTTTAACATTTTTAATAGCACAATTTGCCTTTTCCCAAGAAGGTGTTGCTGTATATTCTGATTATTTGTCAGACAATTATTATTTAATTCATCCATCAATGGCTGGTGCTTCAAATTGTGGTAAAATTAGACTTACAGGACGTCAACAATGGTTTGGACAAGAAGATGCCCCAGCATTGCAAACCATTAGTTTTAATACTTCATTAGACGAAGACGGAACTTCTGGTATAGGAATGATTTTTTTTAACGATAAAAACGGTTATCATTCTCAAAGAGGTGGTAAATTAACATATGCGCACCATTTGCGATTTTCTAGAAGTACAATCGATTTAAATCAATTGTCTTTTGGATTAAGTGCTGCGTTTATTCAAAGTACATTAGATGGTACTGATTTTACTGGTTTTGACCCTGTTATTGTTCCTGGTGTTATTCAGAAAGATGCGTATTTTAATGTAGATTTAGGTGTTTCGTATCATTATATGGATTTCTTTACCCATTTTACAATTAAGAATTTTTTAGCAAATCAACGTAGAGAACTATATTCTGAAGGATTTGAATCGGATAATTTAAGTAAGTATTTATGGAGTGCAGGTGCTGTTTTTGGGGATGATAGTAATTTACTCTTTGAACCTTCTTTAATGTTACAATATACTTCTGAAACAAAAGAAAAAGTAATTGATTTAAACTTGAAAGTCTATAAAGAGCTTGAATTTGGTAAACTATGGGGAGGACTTTCGTACCGAAGAAGTTTTGATGGTGCTCAATATGTAAGTGGAAGTGGTATTCAGGAACAAAAATTACAATGGGTAACCCCAGTTATTGGTCTTAATTATGACAAGTATATGTTTTCATATACTTATTCTCATGTAATGGGAGATGTGAAATTTGATAACCCTGGTTTTCACCAAATAACGTTAGGGATGAATATATTCTGTAGAGAAAAAGAATATGATTGTAACTGTCCTGCGGTAAACTAATTCAACAAATAAAGTATATTTGTCCCGATTTATCGGGACATTTTTTTTTAAACGAATAGCTATGTTAATAAAAGAAGTTAATGGAAAGTTACCTCAAATTCCAAATGATTGCTATGTGGCCGAAAACGCTACAATTGTAGGCGATGTTGTATTGGGGACTAATTGCAGTGTTTGGTTCAATGCTGTTATTCGTGGTGATGTAAATTCAATTGTAATTGGTAATAAGGTTAATATTCAAGATGGTGCTATTATTCATTGTACCTATCAAAAGCATCCTACAATTATTGGCAATAATGTTTCCATTGGTCACAACGCTATTGTTCATGGTTGTATGGTGAAGGATAATGTATTAATTGGTATGGGAGCTATTGTAATGGATAATTGTGTTATCGAAAGTAATTCAATAGTAGCTGCTGGTTCTGTGATTACTCAAAATACAGTTGTAGAATCGGGTAGTATTTATGCCGGAGTTCCAGCAAAGAAAGTTAAGGATATTGATCAAAGTGATTTTGCTGGCGAAATACAACGCATTTCAAACAATTATGTAATGTATTCTGGATGGTTTAAAACGGAAGAATAATACTAGAAATCTTTATAAAATACACTTTCTAGAGGCTTTACTATTTTTTTTAAAACTTCAGGATTACTATTGGTGTAGAATACATGGGTAGAATTACCTTTTGAAGGATTAATTAGTTGTAATTCTTCCAATATTTTTTTAGTTTGTTTGGCCACCGCTTCACCCGAATCAATAATTTTAATAGTAGATGGAATGATCTTTTTGATTTGAGGAATCAAATACGGATAATGGCTACATCCTAGAACTAAATAATCTATATTTTTTTCCACCATCGGAAGTAAATAGCTTTCTAATAGTTCTTTCATTTCAGGCGAGTTTAAATCACCATTTTCGATGAGTTGAACGAGTCCGTGGCCTATTTGCTCAATAATTTTCACATCGGGGTGTTTGGCTACATTTTCATGAAATAGAGAACTGTTAAGTGTTCCTTTTGTTGCTAAGATTCCTATGGTTTGTGTTTGGCTTTGAATAGCTGCGGGTTTAATGGCGGGTTCAATACCAATAAATGGCACATCATATTTTGCTCTTAGTTCTTTTATAGCATTAGTTGTTGCGGTATTGCAAGCAACAACAATAATTTTGCAATTTTCTTCGAGTAGTAATTCTGTGTTTTTACAGCTTAATTGAATAATTTCGTCTTTTGATTTTAATCCATAAGGTGCATTCTTACTATCGGCAAGATAAATAGTATTTTCATTGGGTAATAGCGCATGTACTTCTTTCCAAATCGAAGTCCCGCCTATACCCGAATCAAATAAACCTATTGGATTGGTTTTTTTCATAAAAACAAAAATATAAAAAAACTGCTCAATCAGTTTATGAAAGAGCAGTTTTTATAAAATGTATGCTAAATTAGAAACCTAATTCTTTTTTTACAGCTACTAATAAATCTTCACCATCAGCTACAATTACACCACTACCAGTTGTAGCATCTAAAACATAAGTTATTGCTTTTGCTTTAGCTACTTTTTTAACTGCAGCTTGTGCTTTTTCCATGATTGGCTTTAATAAATCAACTTCTTTCTGTCCTAACTCTTTTTGAGCATTTTGTTGAAATTGTTGGATACGTGCACCCATGTCTTGCATTTCTTTTGAACGTGTTTCATTTAATGCATCACCTGCAGTAGCTGATTCTTGCTCATATTTTTGCAATTTAGTTTGATATTCAGTAACCATATTTTTATAATCTTTATCATAGGTTTCTTGAATTTTCTTTAATTGTTCTTGTGCTGTTTTCATTTCAGGCATCGAAGTCATTAAAGCTTGAACATCAATATGAGCCACTTTTGTTTGTGCTGACACTTGTGTTCCAATAAAAAGGATTACTACGATTACTAACGATTTTAATTGTTTCATTTTTTTAAATTTAATTTAGGTTATTTAATCTTTTTTCTCTGTTTCTGTTTTTTGTTCTTTTGCTTTTATAGCTGCAGCTCTTTCTTCTGCCATCCTTTTCTTTTTTTCTTCTAATGCTTTTTTACGCTCGTCAATTTTTTTATTTCGTTCTTCAATTGCTTTTTGTCGAGCTTCTTCGGGCGATAATTTTTTTTCTGTCGCAGGTTTTTCAGTAGCTACGGTTTCTGTTTTTTCAGAAGTTGTATCTGTCTTTTCAGTATTTGCATCTGTCTTTGGAATATCTTTTTCAATTACTGTGCCATTTTTTTTAGCGTCTCGTTCTTCGAGTAATTTTTTTCTTTTTTCAGCCGCCGC
>CAISYO010000012.1 GCA_903889745.1 uncultured Bacteroidota bacterium
AGCAAATAAAGCTGCGAAACCAATACCTTCAATAAGTGCAGCTGCAATAAGCATAGCTGTTTGGATTTTTCCAGATGCTTCTGGTTGACGAGCAATTGCGTCCATTGCAGAACCACCGATTCTACCAATACCAATACCAGCTCCAATAACAACTAAACCTGCTCCAACAATTCTTGGGATGTCCATAATATATGTATTAAAAATTAAACATTCTTTTTAAAAGACCAAAGTTACAAAGTCTAATGTCATAAAGTTAAACTAACTTTTAAACTTTCGACGTTTGAATTTCGGCTTAATGGTGAGCTTCTTCATGATGATGCTCTTCTACTGCTGCTCCAAAGAACAAGGCAGATAGCATTGTAAAAATATAGGCTTGTAGCAAAGCTACTAAAATTTCTATTGCTGAAATTGCAAATGATAGTAAAAAAGACAAACTACTTCCTAACCAACTTTTGAAAATAAACATTAAGGCAATCAAACTCATTAATACAATGTGTCCTGCAAAAATGTTTGCATAAAGACGAATCATTAATGAAAAAGGCTTGATAATTACCCCTAATAATTCGATTGGAGCTAAAATAAATTTCATTAGTGTTGGAACTCCTGGCATCCAAAAAATGTGCCCCCAATAATTTTTATTTGCTGTAAGATTTGTAATAAAAAATACAATAATTGCTAAACATGCTGTTACTGTAATATTTCCTGTTGCGTTGATTCCAAGTGGTGTTAACCCAATAATATTTAAGAACCATATAAAGAAAAATACAGTCAATAAGAAACTCATGTATTTTTTATAGTTTTTTTCTCCAATGTTTGGAATTGCAATATCATCTCGTACATATAATACGATAGGTTCAAAAAATCTTCCTATACCTGAAGCTATTCCACCATTTTTAACATACGAATTAGCTAAACCTTTAAACAAGAAAAACATTAAAAGAGCCACTAACAACATCGAAAAAACCGCTTTCGTAATTGATAAATCAAGGGGTTTTACATTTTCTGGATGATGCTCATCGCCTGTTAATGTTCCTAAAGCATCTGTTTTGTATATTTTTTCGTCGTGTCCTAATTTGTAATAACTGCCATTAGATTGAGCAACATCATGACCATGATTAAATTTAGATGAAGAAAAAACATGTAATCCGCTTTCATTATCCCAAAGAATTATTGGAAGTGGAAATCCATAATGTACTCCAGTAGCTTCGTCTTCAAACAATGAAAATTCATGAGCATCTAAAACGTGATGATTGATATATGCGTTGATTTTTGATTTTAAATCTTTTGGTTCGCTGTGTTCATGCTCTTCTTTATTTGAAGCTTCTGTAGTTTTTGTTGCTGCATGAGCTTCAACTTTAATTGAATCTTTTGAAGAATTTGCATGATTTACAAACGGCATTAAAGCCATTGCAATTGCAAGTATAATCTGGAGTGGTTTTTTTGAAATCACCATATCTTTTGTAATCTTAAACTATGAGGTTCATAAAATTTGGTGCAAAGGTACATTTTTTCTTTATATTCCAAATTAATTTATTGCGTTTTTTTGACTATTTTTTATTCAAAAATTTTGCCGCAATAATTGTTTCGAGTAGAAGAAATAATATAAAAACCGCAAAAAAGTTAATTTTCTCAATTTTATTGTCTTCACGATATAGAATTGGGCGTACTAAAAAAAACGCAACAACCATTTTTATACTTGTAGCAAACATAAAAATCATTCCTGTGTTGTCAAAGTTTTTTTCAGAAATTTTAGTTACAATAATCAATATTAAAAATGAAAAGACAAAAAACAGCAAATAAAGAATTGGGATGTTATAATAAAATTCTGTTGCTTTATCTTGTAAAAAAGGAAGCTTAAAAAATAAGACATGAATAATTAAAAAAAACAAAGCCACAGGAGTTAGTTTTTTTAGGATTTCAATACTATTTGTCATTTTTATTCATTTGATTTACTTGTCTAATAACATTGTAAAGCGCTAGAAAAACGCCTATTAACGTTACTATTTTTGTGAAGGTATTACTTGAATCTCCATATTGCTTGTCCAACCATTTACCAAAATAGGAAAAGACAAAAATTACAATTCCCATTTGGATAGGAATATTAATTAAGACTAGCCATTTATTGAATTGGTTTTTGTTGTTAGCCATTAATTTTTGTTGTTTTATAAATTTCGCATTTAACTCATGACTTATTATTTTCTTTTTGAATTCGTTGAATTCGAAATTATAAATTTCTCATTTCGCAGCTGGCTTCAAATTTTGCGCCAGGTTCCACTGCTAATTTTCCTACAATTACTTCACCTGTAATATGGGCTTTAGACTTGATATTTAACATCCCTTCTGCTTGAAGTTTACCCGAAAATTTTCCTTCTATGTCGATGCTTTTGCAAATGATAT
This sequence comes from uncultured Bacteroidota bacterium, assembly GCA_903889745.1. Classification (GTDB taxonomy): domain Bacteria; phylum Bacteroidota; class Bacteroidia; order Flavobacteriales; family Flavobacteriaceae; genus Flavobacterium. The sequence goes on from CAISYO010000012.1 coordinate 2,398, forward strand.
CGCCATGAACTATCCCAGTTGGACCAATGACAATTTTTCCTTCGGAAGTGAAATTTCCAGTTAATGTTCCGTCTAATCTAAAATCAGCTTTGGTACTAATATCTCCTGTGATTGAAGTTCCTTCAACAATTCTATTAGTCTTTCCTAATAAATGATCTTGGTTTTTAACTTTATCAAACATTTTCGAAGTGTTTTTTAGGGTTATTATTTATTCATCAGAAGCCATTCTTCAAAGATTTTTTTCATTTGAACAATTTTATAATCTTCTGTCGAAATAGCGTAGACTTTATCATTTATTTTGTAATTCTTGTACTCTTTTAATAAAGACAAAACTGAGTTTGCCGCTTCTTTTGAAGCAAAGCCATGTATAACAATAAAATTATCCGTCATCGTGTAAATATCATTTGAATACTTTAATAATTCTGTTTTCGAATCATTTAGATATTTCTCAATTTTATCGGTCAAATTTTTCACTTCTTTATCTAACGGAAATTTCTTCGGGAAGATTAATTTCCACTCTGTTGCATCTTCTTTATCAAAAGTTAATGCTTCAAGTTTTGGAATGTCGGTTGTAAGTAAGTTTTCTGCTTGTTTTCCTTCTTCAATATTTGGATAGGTTAAAGCAACATAATTTAAGCCCTTTTTATATTCGTCTAAACCTTGTAATCTTCCAACAACTTTTGCTTTTAGCAACTCAAATTTAGCTACAGATTCTTCACCAGTAAATCGATTGATCAATTCATCAACCTCACTGTAAACTTCTCTTAACTGATTGTTTTCTAATTTTTTATAGAGTGTGTTGTATACCAGTTCCGGATTTGCTTCATCAGTAATTTCAATACTCGGATTTTTAATGATTTCGGTATAGCGACTGTTTGGATATTCTGCTATAATTTGTTGTTTTAATTGTTCGGCTTTTGCAGGATTAATGATTTGATAAATTTTATACAAATTATATTTAGCCGGAAGCACTAATCGTTCTTCAGGATTATTTTTTAGTAGTTGTTCAAATCGGGCAGCGGCTAATTCATTTTCCTTAAATTTCTCTTTGTAAATAATTCCCAGTTGATAATAAGCAAAATTTCTGTCTTTTGCTAGGCTGTCCAATACTTTTTGATCTGATGGAAGTTGCTCAAGATAAAACGCGGTAGTATATTTTGGGTTTTCGGTTGATGCTTTATCTTTTGTTTCTTTTTCAGTAGCAACATCTTCTTCTTTAGTGTCCAAATCTGAATTGCTATCTGTGTTCGATGCTGAACTCCATCGCCAATTATCTTTTAAAGCGCGTTTGCCCCATTTATTTGCAAATTCTTTTTTTCCGTAGGCAACTGTTACCTGATTGTAAAAATAAAACCCGCTGGTTTTGTCTCCACCAATATCTGAAAATCCTGCTGCTGGTTTTGCAACTGGATCTTTCATAACGTCAGATAGATTATTCTTATCAGATTTTAAAAGAGATCCTCCAGAAGCGTTGTTGTTTGCGGCTAGGTTTGCTTCTTTTTCAGCCTGAATAGCAGCTAACTTGGCTTTAGTTTCGTCTTCAATTTTTAACTTTTTGATGTACTCTTCATAATATGATTTTCGACCTAAGTCGCTCATAGCCACCACTGATAATATACTATCGTTTGCTTGGGCGATGGTTTCATACTTGATTACATCGTCTAAATTGACTCTTTTCTTTTTTATTTTTCTGTACTCTCTTGTTCTGTCATTTAAATTTACCAATGTACTATCATAATATTGGCCGGCGGTTTTGTATTTTGATTCTCTAAAATAAATTTCGGCTATATTTCTATAATTTGAAGCTACTAAGTACTTGTCTTTAGAATTGGTTTTTAAAGATTTATTATATTGTTTTTTGGCCGAGAAGTTATCGTTTTGTTTGTCATAAAACAATCCGAATTGATGGTGTAGCGCATCTAAAAAAGGGCGATTTTCTCTGTCTTCCAATAACTTTGTATAGTCTTTTACAAAAACAAGTGTATCTCCTTTTTTATAATCAAATTGTTGTGCTTGTTTTATTTTGGCTTGAATCACATAGCGGCGTGGCGATTTTCTGTTCATTTGAATAACACTTTCAAAAACCGCAAAAGCACTATCTTGATGGTTTAAACTTTCATATAATTGACCTAATATAAATGAATAGCGAGCCTTTTCGTCATTATTTTTGGTGGTTTCTTTAGCAATTTTAATGGTAGCAATTGCGCTGTCTTTAGCTTGAATGTTAAGATATGCTTGTGTTAACATAGCATTTGCATCTGCTAAATCTTGCCCAGAAATTCTTTTATCTTCTAAAAGTTTTTTTAAGTTTTTGATGGCAACTTGGTCGTTATCTAATCGAATGTTAACTTTTTCGCGCCAAACTTTAGCATGATAAATCTTATCGCTTAATGGATATTTATATAAAATATAATTTAAAGCTTCTAAAGACGGAATGAAACGATTATCATAATAACGCGCTTTTGCTAATAATAGATATGCTTCATCCATTTGCGGATTTTTTTCATTTCCACCAATGTTCATTGAATGTTTTTGAATGGCTTTTACCGCTTTTTCTTCGGCTTTTTCAAAATCTTGGTTTTTAGGTTGTTCCTTAGATACAACGGCTTCAACTGCCGAAACTCTTTCCACCGGAAGTATATCCCAGAAATTATCTTGGTAGGTTGTATTTAATGTTACTAATCCTTTTTCAAGTGCAATATTTCCATTAAACAAAACATTGTATTCAGTTGTTACTGCGTGGAAATTACGATTGATAAATCTATCCTTTTTAACAGAACATGCTATTAATAAAAGAACAAAACCAATGACTAAAGTATATTTTATAAGTGTGCTTTTCAAAGTAAAAACGTTTATTGATCTAAACTACTAAATGACGATTTTAGTATATATAGAATGGTAAAAATACGTTTCTTTTTTTGATGTGAAAAAAAATAAGCTGTTTTTTGTTAATCAAATACGTTTTTTAAGTCCTTGATTACTTTAAACGCAACATCTATTTGATCGTCACTAACAATAATTGTAAATTCGTTTGTAGTAGAAATTACTTCATGAATAATTATTCCTTCCCATGCTAAACGTTGGAAAATATAATAATAAACACCTGGGGTTGAAATGTTTTCTTGAGGTAGTTTTACTGTAATTGATGATAAATCTTCTATTTTATGTGTAAGTTTTTCACCTCTAAAAATAGTTTCAATTGTAGAAGCAATTGAGTTGCTCACCACAATGTTTGTTTCATTTACACCTCTTGATGAGGTATAAAAAATGTCATGGGCTTTATTAATTTCAGCCAATAATCTTGCTTGATTTTCTAATAAAGTATCAGAAATTACAAAAGTATAATCTGTTAATGAAGACCGAACCGTTATTTCTCCGATGTTCTTTAATACTTTGGAAATCTTATAATTAATCTTAAAATCTAACTCTTCCGATAATCGCTTTAATGCCATAACAATGGCTCCTTGTTTTACTTCCTTTCCAAGATGTAATTGTAAATCTGGCATCATAATTCTTGACAAAGAAGTCAAATTTATAATTCCTTGCGAAAGAGAACTTAATAAAAAAGGTTTTGATTTAATGTATTGTTCTACTACAGATGAAATAGTATTCATATGGATTGTTCTTTATTAGGGGTTAAGTTGTACAAATGTATAAAATAAATGCAATTTGTTATAAGTATAACATTAAAAATAATGAAATGCATCTTCAATATGCTCTAATATGAACTCATTATTTTCTTTATGAATTGCCACAATATCAAATCGAACATCTACATCTATGTCATTTTGAGTCACATACTCATTAATAGCTTTGACTAACAATTGAATTTTTTTTGGTTTTACAAAATCTTGCGGTAAACCATAATCTAATGAAGAACGTGTTTTCACTTCAATTACAGCCAAAATAGCATCTTTCTTAGCAATAATATCTACTTCTGCCTTTTGAAACGTCCAGTTGGTTTCTAAAATTTCATAGCCGTTTTTTTCTAAATAATCTACAGCCAGCTCTTCTCCAAGCTTTCCTAAATCATTGTGTTCTGCCATAGTTAAAATTCAAAAATAAAATTCCAAATTCCAAAAGTAGGTTTCAAGATTGGAATTTGGGATTTTTTTATATTGTTATTTAATCAAATTTTAATTTGATTTCTTTTTCATTTACTTCAAATGCTACTTGTTGACCAAGAATTAAAGTGCGATTATCCGATTGATGTCCAGCTGGAAATTGAAAAGCTATTGGAATACGATTTTCTTTAGCAATTTCTGTAATAATTTGTACTTCATTTTGACCAAACGGAATTTCGTTATCGTGCATATCCGTCATACTTCCTACTATAATTCCTTTTACATTTTCGAAATAACCATTACGCTTTAAATTGTACATCATTCGGTCAATATGGTATAAATATTCGTCTAAATCTTCAATAAAAAGAATTTTGTCTTTCGTATCAATTGCTGATTTTGATCCTAATAAACTGTACAAAATAGAAATATTTCCGCCAACCAATTCGCCCGAAGCAGTTCCTTTTACATCATAACTTTTCGAAGGAATTGAATACGAAATCGTTTCTCCAAAAAGTGCTTTTCGTAAAGTTTCTTTTACTTCTTCAGGTGCATTTGGAACAGTATACGGCATTATAGAATGCAAGGTTGCCACACGTTCTATATTCAATTGACTATGCAAAACCGTTACGTCTGAAAAGCCCATAATCCATTTAGGATGTTTCTTAAATTTGGTAAAATCTAATAAATCAATAATTCTAACCGTACCATATCCGCCTCGAGCACACCAAATGGCTTTTACCTTTTCATCATCTAATTGTGCTTGAAAATCAGCAGTTCTTTCGTTATCTGTTCCTCCTAATTGAAAATTGTCTAAGCCAATTGTTTTTCCTAATTTTACTTTCAATCCCCAAGATTCTAATAAATCAATAGCTGGTTTGGCATCTTCAGGAAAAAATTTTCTTGCTGTACAAACAATAGCGACAGTATCTCCTGCCTTTAAAAATTGTGGTATAATCATATAAAGTTCAATAAGAATTCAAAAATAAGGAATTTGAACAGAAAAATTCGTCTATTCCTATCAAATGTATTATTTTTGTATTAGTTTACAAATATATTAACTTCATAGATAAATTTAGTGATC
>CAISYO010000013.1 GCA_903889745.1 uncultured Bacteroidota bacterium
ATGTAAAAGGATACTTTATTATTCTCGATACGTATTTCGTCAAATTCTGGGTAAAAAATAGTTATTAGACTTTCAGGGTTTATAAAGTCATTAAAGAACCCTTCATTTGTTTTGAATCTATTAAAGATTACAATAAAAGAAAGTGATTCTGTTTTCCAATATTTTTTAAGTTGTTCTGTGAAATCTTTCATCTTGGGTTATATTGGGTGTTGGTAAAAAACAGCTCTTTTCCACAAAGTTTTTTCAATTCAAACTATTTGTTACCCTGTAAGTAACAATTTTAAAAAGTGTTATTGTCAAAATTGCTAATGTTCGTTAGCCGGTGAGAGAGGATTGGGGTAAAATCAAATGTGCTACAAAGCGTTGGTTTTGTGCGATTGGTTGCAACTTTTTTAATTTTACCGAAGCTTTGAGCTGTTTTGTCAATTATCTGTCTGTTGAATTTTAGCAAGGTGGTCGTTCGATAGTGGGACCGATAACTCCATTATACTCGTAACAAAATTTCGTCTACTCATCCAAATTAGGCTCGATTAACCAAATCTTTTATCGTTTTAATTAAACGTCAATATATCGTTTTTATTCTTATAAATCATCAAATGGTTATAGTTACAAATCCGTGAATAATAGTCGAAACTTATAATCAGTTTTTTTAACTCCTATAAATGGTATACAATTAAAGATTTTTTTAAGGGTATTGATGTTTAGATTTAAACATAATAATATTCCTTTCCATCCTGATATTTGAAGCGGTAGCTAAAACGGTAGCTACTACCTTATATTTTAATCAATTTAGAACCATTTAGATAAGAACATTATAATGATAAACCCATTATATGTTATGTTTTGAGGGTTTTAGTGTTAAATAGGATTAAGATCGGATTTCCCGTCCGGTTCGCAAACACTCGAAGTAACACCCTGTAAGTCAATAGCTTACGGGGTATTTTGTTTTATAGGTACAACATAGGTACAACAAACCTGCAATTTGACTTCGTTTCTCCTCTTTGCTCAGACTTACTTCAAATTGATAATACGTCCGTCTATTTAAATATGTAGGTGGCGGAAATGTCTGCTTGGCAGATGATCTTTATGAGAATGCACGATGGTGTATCTATCCTTACAGCTAATTGTCACTTAAATTATTAATCGCCTTATTTACCTGCTATATCCTTTATATATAGCATTAACCTATTAGAATCCTCGATTTAGGTATAATTGGGTTTAAAATAATAAAGCTCCGGCAGTTTAAAGCAAGAGCTCTGAAATTGAAAATTCTACTTTTTATTGGCAAGAAAAATAGGGGAGTATACACACCAAACGTAGTAAAACATTATTTAGATTAGAATTAATAATTCAGGAACAATATTGATCGTGCCATAAACTATTGCATTTTGTTCGAACTTTTTCCCAATTAAAATCGCTTCTTCCTTGCTGATTCCTATAATTAGCAAACTAAGCTCTGGTTCCCATGATGGATCGGTTCTAACTCCATGCCCTTCATATGTTAAATAAGACCTAGTTAATTCTTTTAATTCCAGATGCCGACTTTGATTTTCAATATCTGTCAATACCCTTGAAAAAGGATTATATGCTGTAATATAAGCCCATTCAGTAGCATTATTCTTACCTAGCAAATCGTTAAGTTCATTATTCAGCACTCCAATTTGAATTATCAAATTAGGCTTAAACAACTTGTATTTGGTGCTTTTATATGCTTGTAATAAGTTATTTATCATTTTTTAGCAGTCTTTAATTGTTTTAATAAAATTGCTCACAACCCTTTTTATCTCTAAATACCCTTCCGTCTTTCCATTACCTGGCTCCCTCAAGTATAGAGCCCTGTTTATTTCAAGCATGATGGTCTAAACGTTTATGTTCTTCTGATAATGCTCCAATGGAACTAGAGAACCTTTATAGGGTCAGTCAATGCCTACTGTATAACCTGCATTTTCAAAAAATGCTTTTGATACCTCAATTAAATGTTTGGGAGTGTGGAAAGAGTCAGTACCAATATTGAAATCTGGGCGATTTAAACTTTTGTCCAGATCTCTCTTAAAAGGTTTGCTGGGATAGGCATGACAATCCAAGATCAAAGCCTTTCCAAAAAGCTGTAATTGCTTATTTACGGCATGACTAAGCTTAGCATGATGTGGCCAATAGTAATCTTTTAATATCCTTTTTCTTAATTCCGGCGATACAGTTCTCATCAATTCTCCATCAAAATCATCTTTTTGCACCAAACTTTTATCCTGTATAACTGTGTAGAACCGAATTGATTTGTTTTTCGAGGTAGCAATGGTATGATTAGATCCAATTATGGGCTGATTGAGAAATCCTTTCAAGGGCATTTCCATATTTGACTGGCCAGAAAAAACCCAAACTTCTCCAATAAGTACATCATTTAGTTTTAAAATTTTTCCATCCGATATTGTTATGGCATACGGTCCGCCTGCTGAAGGCGTTTGTACTTTCAATTTCCAACTTCCTTTTGAATCTGACTTTGTGGAATACATTTTGTTATTCCATGATGTTGTTACTGTAACATTTTTTCTGGTGCGGATTTACCCCAAATGGCTACTGATTCTTGCTGCTGTAAAACCATATTATCACCAAAAATTGAAGGTAATTTTATATCAGCTTTTAATTGGAAACCAATAAAAAGGAATAGCAACAATGATTTTGTCTTACCTATATTTTTTATCATAACAACTTTATTTTAGGTTTTAAATATCTCACTTCTCTACTTTCTTATCCATATATCCGTTTTCAATAAATGACATAAAAGTTAGTAATGCGCCCCAATGATAGAATCCGTCGGATTTTTTCACATCACTACCAATACCGCTAACAGCGTTATAATTTTCGTAAACGGAGCCATCTTCTTTCCAAGATTTCATAAGTAATGCATTAGACTTTTTAATCAAATCAGCTTTTGCTTCTGGAAGATTATAATTACGCATACCCATGTAAACGAGAAAATTCATAGGAGCCCAGATTCGGCCACGCCAATAATCATTGTCTTTAAATCCAGAGTCATTGCGAGCAATTGACGGCATGATAAATTCACCGTGAAACTCATTTGGATTGAAATAATGTTTTTCCATCATGGTTTGTGCTTGTTTTTGTGTACAAG
>CAISYO010000014.1 GCA_903889745.1 uncultured Bacteroidota bacterium
CGAACTAAAATTACGTTTTTTTTAAATTATTTTCATTTATTTATTTAAAAGTATTTTTTGCTAATGCATAAGCTATAAATAACTCTTTTAAGCAATGTCGCAAGAACTATTGTTGATGGTTTCCTTTTGCAGAGAAAAGAAGTAAAGTTGTTGTAAAGAATAACTTTTAAACTTTAAACTTTGAAACTAAAGTTTTATCTTTGCCTCTTATTTCAATTTCAATTTAATGAACAAATTATTAATTGTAGGTACGGTTGCTTTTGACGCTATCGAAACACCTTTTGGTAAAACCGATAAAATTCTAGGAGGCGCTGCAACTTTTATAGGACTTTCAGCTTCGCATTTTAATGTAAAATCAGGAATTGTTTCAGTTGTCGGAGAAGATTTTCCGCAAGAACATCTAGATTTATTAACCGCAAGAAACATAGATATTTCAGGAATCGAAATCGTAAAAGGAGGAAAAACCTTTTTTTGGAGCGGTCGTTACCACAATGATATGAACTCAAGAGATACGTTAGTTACAGAATTAAATGTGTTGGCTGATTTTAATCCGGTAGTTCCACAAGATTTTAAAAATGCCGAAGTAGTAATGCTAGGAAACTTGCACCCACTAGTTCAAACTGGTGTTTTAAATCAAATGACCACGACACCTAAATTAGTGGTTCTTGATACGATGAATTTTTGGATGGATTGTGCCTTACCCGAATTGCTAGACGTAATTAAACGCGTAGATGTAATTACTATTAATGATGAAGAAGCACGTCAGTTGTCTGGAGAATATTCTTTAGTAAAAGCGGCGGCTAAAATTCATACAATGGGTCCTAAATATGTTGTAATTAAAAAAGGAGAACACGGAGCGTTAATTTTCCATAACGAACACATTTTCTTTGCTCCAGCATTGCCATTAGCAGATGTTTTTGATCCAACAGGCGCTGGAGATACCTTTGCAGGAGGTTTCTCAGGATTTATTGCACAACAAGGCGATATTTCTTTCAACACCATGAAAACAGCAATCATTCAGGGTTCAAATTTAGCCTCTTTTTGTGTGGAGAAATTTGGAACAGAACGAATGGTTAGTCTAGATAAAAAAGAAGTAAATGCAAGATTAAAACAATTTAAAGCATTAACTCAATTTGAAATCGAATTAGAAGAATAACAACGTGCCTCGAAATTTCGGGGCATTTTTTGTTTCAGAATAAATAAAATTACAACAAACAACAACACAACAACTTATGAGTGACGCTATACAACACGAATGTGGAATTGCCTTACTTCGATTAAAAAAACCGTTAGAATTTTACAAAGAAAAATACGGAACTGCTTTCTATGGAGTGCAAAAAATGTACTTGCTCATGGAAAAGCAACACAACCGCGGACAAGACGGTGCCGGATTAGCCAGCATTAAATTGGATGTCAATCCAGGAGAACGATACATCAGTCGCATTCGTTCAAACGATCCGCAACCTATTAAAGACATTTTTGCTCAAATTAACGACAGAATCAGTCGCGAATTAGAAGAGCATCCCGAATATCAAAATAGTGTAGCGCTTCAAAAACAAAAAATCCCTTATTTAGGAGAATTATTTTTGGGTCACGTGCGCTATGGAACTTTCGGTAAAAATAGTATTGAAAGTGTTCACCCTTTTTTACGTCAGAACAATTGGATGCACCGAAATTTAATTATTGCAGGGAATTTCAACATGACCAACGTAAAGGAGTTGTTCCAAAATCTAATTGACTTAGGACAACATCCAAAACAAATGGCCGATACGGTTACCGTAATGGAAAAAATTGGTCATTTCTTAGACGATGAGGTTACCGAATTATACAAACAATGCAAACAAGAAGGGTATTCTAAACAAGAAGCATCGCCAATTATTGGGGAACGATTAAATATCCAACGTATTTTAGAACGCGCTTCAAGAAATTTTGATGGGGGTTATGCTATGGCAGGATTGTTAGGTCATGGTGATTCATTTGTTTTGCGAGATCCAGCCGGAATTCGTCCAGCGTATTTTTATGAAGACGATGAAATTGTAGTAGTGGCTTCAGAACGACCGGTGATTCAAACGGTGTTTAATGTTGCTTTTGAAAAAGTTCAAGAATTAGAACCAGGGAGTGCAATTATCATCAAAAAAAACGGAAATGTTTCTATTCAAGAAGTAAGAACTCCGTTAATCAAAAAAGCATGTTCGTTTGAACGTATTTATTTTTCGCGCGGAAGCGATGCCGAAATTTACAAAGAGCGAAAAGAATTAGGAAAATTAATTTTTCCGAGTGTTTTGAAAGCTATTGATAACGATACCGATAATACCGTTTTTTCGTTTATTCCTAATACTGCCGAAACTTCTTTTTATGGCATGTCAGAAGCGGCTCAGGATTTCTTAAATCAACGAAAAGCAAAAGCAATTATCGAACAAAAAGATACGTTAACCGAAGACACGTTGAAAGAATTACTTTCGGTGAAAATTAGAACCGAAAAAATCGCAATTAAAGACGCTAAATTAAGAACGTTTATTACCGAAGACAGTAGTCGAGATGATTTGGTAGCACACGTTTATGATGTAACATATGGGGTGGTTAAACCAACGGATAATTTGGTGATTATTGATGATAGTATTGTAAGAGGAACTACCTTAAAACAAAGCATCATTAAGATGATGGATCGATTGCATCCAAAGAAAATTGTAGTAGTATCCTCAGCCCCACAAATTCGTTATCCAGATTGCTACGGAATAGATATGGCGAAGTTAGAAGGATTAGTTGCGTTTAGAGCGGCTTTAGCTTTGTTAAAAGAACGCAATTTATATCATATTGTTGAAGAGGTATATCAAAAATCAAAAGCGCAAGAAAATTTTACAGATGCTGATGTGGTAAATTATGTGAAAGAAATTTATGCACCTTTTACCGATCATGAAATATCTGATAAAATTGCAGAAATGCTCACGCCTGAAAATACTAATGCCGAAGTAAAAATAATTTACCAAACGGTAGCTGATTTACATAAAGCGTGCCCTAAAAATTTAGGCGATTGGTACTTTACTGGAGACTACCCAACAGACGGTGGAAACCGAGTAGTAAACCGCGCTTTTATGAATTTTTATGAAGGAAAAGATGCTCGAGCATATTAAAAAGTGCAGTTCATCGAGTTTTTGTGCTATTTAACAATTTTTTTACCAATAAGTAATTTCGTATACTACTTTAGTATCACCAAAAAATTAGTAGGTTAAGTTTTATGGTAAATTTGGGGCAAAAAGGGTGGAAGAAATTTCACCTTTTTTATTTTCAAAAAAATTGGTAAAATACAAAAAAAGCCGAGAAGTAGCCATACTTCTCGGCTTTTTCAGTTAATTATATTAAGAAATTATAGTGCCGCTTGATAACGTTTTGCTACTTCTTCCCAGTGAATTACATTGAAAAACGCTTCCATATAATCAGGACGAAGGTTTTGATAATGTAAATAATAAGCGTGTTCCCACACATCCATTCCTAAAATTGGTTGTCCGCCACAAGCTACACCTGGCATAAGTGGATTATCTTGATTAGGAGTAGAACATACTTCTAATTTTCCGTCTTTTACACATAACCAAGCCCATCCTGAACCAAAACGAGTTGCACCTGCTTTAGAAAATTCAGCTTTAAAAGCATCAAATGAACCAAAAGCTGTGTCAATTGCAGCAGCTAATTCACCTGTTGGCAAACCACCACCGTTTGGCGACATAATTTCCCAAAATAAAGTATGGTTGAAATGACCACCACCGTTATTTCTTACAGGCATGTTATTCATGTCTAAATTTTTCATCAAATCTTCAATAGATTTTCCTTCTAAATCTGTTGCAGCAATGGCAGCATTTAGATTAGTAACATAAGCATTATGATGTTTAGAATGATGAATTTCCATTGTTCGAGCATCAATATGTGGTTCTAATGCATCATATGCATAAGGTAATTTTGGTAATTCAAAAGCCATGATATTTTATTTTTAGATTAATAATATTTTCACCAAATTTACAAATTAAACTTTGGATTCAAAAATAGATCGTTTCTATAGCACCATAATTAAGACAAATATAACATTTGGAAACAACCGCTTTTACCATTTATGACGCTTCCGCAGGATCAGGGAAAACGTATACGTTAACGAAAGAATATTTAAAAATTCTTTTCTTAGCAAGTACTGATGATGCTTACAAGAAAATTCTAGCCATTACGTTTACCAATAAAGCGGTTAACGAAATGAAATCTAGAATTGTTTCTAGTTTGTATGAATTTTCTATCGATACTACTTCTGAAAAAGCGTTAGAATTGCTTAAAGATGTGTCCAAAGAAACAAAACTTAGCACTGCAACCCTTAAAGATAAATCAAAAGCAATTATTAAGAATATCATTCATAATTATGCGGCTTTTGATATTTCTACGATTGATAAATTTACCCACAAAGTCATTCGCACTTTTGCACAGGATTTAAATTTACCACCCAATTTTGAAGTGTCTTTAGATACCGATGTATTATTGCAAGAAGCCATTGATTTAGTGATTTCCAAAGCGGGAGAAGATCAAAGTTTAACCCAGTTATTAGTTGATTTTTCAAAAGATAGAACAGACGATGATAAAAACTGGGATATTTCAGCCGAATTATTAGCCGTTGCCCAATTGATTACTAACGAAAACAATTCGGAAGAAATCAAAGAAATGTCTGAAAAAAGTCTGACTGATTTTGGAACAATAAAAAAGAAATTACAACAAGAAATAAAACAATTAAAAGAAGAATGTAAAGAAATTGCCCAACCAGTTTTAACAAAAATTGACTCAAATGGGGTTTCTAGAAAATCGTTTTACAGAAGTTTGGTTACTAATTTTTTGGAGAAAATAGTTGATGAAAAAATCGCCATTAACGAAACGGTAATCAAATATTTAGATGGTTCAGAAAGCAGCTATTCAAAAGCAGTTCCTCAATCAGATAAAGATTTTATTGATGAAAATGCTTTAGAAATTTTAGCTTCGGTAATTGGAATCAATGAAAAAGCGGGAAAAATTTCGCTGTATGATGCTTTTCTTCAAAACTTAAATCCGCTTTCTTTGTTAAACACCATTTACAAGGAATTTAAAAACATACAAGAAGAGCAAAATATTGTATCCATTTCCGATTTTAATACCATTATTCATAACGAAATTCAAAACCAACCAGCTCCTTTTATTTATGAGCGTTTAGGAGAAAAATACCGCCATTATTTTATTGATGAATTTCAAGATACTTCGGTTATGCAATGGCAAAATTTAATTCCGTTAATTGATAATGCATTAGCTGGTGAGGATGAATATGGAAAAAAAGGAACCGTAATGCTTGTAGGTGATCCAAAACAAGCTATTTATCGATGGCGTGGCGGAAAAGCAGAACAATTTATCGATCTTGCAAAAGATACTGCGGCAAATAATCCGTTTTCAAATAAAGATAAAAAAACAGAACGATTAAAAACAAATTACCGAAGTTATACCGAAGTCATTCAGTTTAATAATTCCTTTTTTAAGCAATTAGCAAATCAATTTAATAACGCCGATTATAAAAATTTATACGAACACCTTTCGCATCAAGAAACGAATGCTAAGCAAGGCGGATATGTGAATTTATCGTTTATCGAGGTTCCAGAAGAAGAAACTGGAGTGGAAGGTTTTGATAGCGATAACGATACAATTACGATGAAAGATAAAGTGTATTTGAGTCACACTTTAAAAACCATTAATCAATGTCTTGCGCATAAATTTCAATATAAAGACATCGTTTTACTTACAAGAACTAAAGCGCCTGGAATAAAATTGGCTATTTTTTTAACTGAAAATAAAATTCCAATATTATCTTCCGAAACATTATTGATTCAAAATGCAACCGAAGTAAAATTGATAATTGCCTTACTGCGCTTTTTAAAAAACCCAAAAGAAGAAGAGGCAAAAATTTATATACTGTATTATATTGCCCAACAAATACAATCGGAATTAGCGATTCACGATTTTATTTTAGCAACAAAAGATAAAAACACTGCTGATTTAGAAGTTTATTTGAATATAATTGGAATCGAAATTTCGTTTACAGATTGCAAGAAAAAATCGCTTTATGAAACGGTTGAAACATTAATTGCTGCCTTTTTAAAGAATAAAGTAAACACGTCTTATTTGCAATATTTCTTAGATTTAGTGTTAGAAAAAGATGTAAAATCGCAGTCAAGTATTGCCGACTTTTTAGAATATTGGGATAAAATAGGCTTTCAAAAAAGCATTCCGTCTCCAGAAGGAACTAATGCTGTTCGAATTATGACCATTCATAAATCAAAAGGATTAGAGTTCCCGGTGGTTATTTTTCCATTTGCCGAAGAAGATTTTTCGAGAAAAATGAAAGACAAACTTTGGATTCCGTTAGAAGATTCAACTATTGATTTACCAAAAGCATTAATCAATAATAAAAAAGAAGTGGAAAGTTATGGAAACGGTGCAAAATCCATTTTTCAAACCAAAAACCAAGAAGAAATTTTAGACACTATTAATGTACTTTATGTTGCTTTAACGCGCGCCGAAGAGCAATTGTACATTATTTCGAATAAAAAATTAACTCCTAAAGGCGAATTTGCAACGAATAATTTATCGTTCTACTTTTTAGAGTATCTTCAAAAAAAGGGTTGGTATGAACCCACAAAATTCACATATGAATTTGGTGATGCCGAACGAAAATCTAAAATAGAAACCCATAAAGGCAATCACAATAGTATTGGAATTGTGGCCAATAAATTAAAGCCTTCAAAAATCAATATTGCTCAGCGCGAAGCACTTATGTGGGGAACAATACAACAAGATGCAATTGCTTTTGGAACAATTTTACACGAAATAATATCATTTGTCCATACAAAAGATGAGGTTGAATTGGCCTTAAATAAAGCAACAGAGTTAGGTTTGATTAGGATATCCCAACGCGAAATTTTTAACCAAACCATTCAAAATATTGTTACCCATCCTGAATTGAAAGATTTTTTTGAATCAGACGGTAAAGTTATAAATGAGCAAACCATAATTAAGAAAAATACTAAATCAATAAAACCCGATAGAGTAGTAATTAAAGACAATATGGCGTATTTGTTAGATTATAAAACGGGTGAAAAACATCATAAACATAAAGCGCAAATAGAAGAATATGAATTAGCGTTGCGCGAAATGAACTATTCGGTTGCAAAAAAAGCACTCATTTATATAGGCGAAAGCATAGAAATAGTAACTTTGTAATCCCAAAAAGAAACACAAACATTAATAAATTATGTACGGAAAAATTCAACACCACTTGCAAAGCGAATTAAATTCGATTAAAGAAAATGGTTTGTTTAAAAAAGAACGCATTATTACTTCCCCTCAAGGTGCCGAGATTACTATTTCAACTGGAGAAACGGTTTTAAATTTTTGTGCCAATAATTATTTAGGACTTTCTTCACATCCAGAAGTAGTTCAAGCAGCAAAAGACGCCTTAGATTCTCATGGTTTCGGAATGTCATCTGTACGTTTTATTTGCGGAACACAAGATATTCACAAAGAATTAGAACAAAAAATCGCTAATTTCTACGGAACAGAATATACAATACTTTATGCAGCAGCTTTTGATGCTAACGGAGGTGTTTTTGAACCATTATTAGGGGAAGAAGATTGTATTATTTCTGATAGTTTAAATCATGCCTCAATTATTGATGGTGTTCGTTTATGTAAAGCAGCTCGTTATCGTTATGAAAACAATAATATGTCTGATTTAGAACAACAATTAATCAAAGCTACCGAAGCAGGCCATCGCTTTAAATTAATTGTAACCGATGGCGTTTTTTCAATGGACGGATTAGTTGCTCCATTAGATAAAATTTGCGATTTAGCGGATAAATATGATGCTTTAGTAATGGTAGACGAATGTCATGCCGCTGGATTTATCGGCGCAACGGGCAAAGGAACATTAGAAGCTAAAGGAGTAATGGGCAGAGTAGATATCATTACAGGAACTTTAGGAAAAGCATTAGGGGGTGCAATGGGAGGTTACACAACAGCTAAAAAAGAGATTATTGAAATTTTACGTCAGCGTTCACGTCCGTATTTGTTTTCAAATTCGTTAGCCCCTTCTATTGTAGGCGCTTCTTTAAAAGTTTTTGAATTATTAGAAAAAGACACAACGCTTAGAGATCAACTAGAATGGAACACAAATTATTTCAAAGCGGGATTAAGAAAAGCAGGAATTGATTTCATTGATGGTGATTCGGCAATAGTTCCCGTAATGTTGTATGATGCTAAATTATCACAAATAATGGCAGAAAAACTTTTAGAAAAGGGCATTTATGTAATTGGCTTTTTCTTTCCGGTGGTTCCTAAAGACAAAGCACGAATAAGAGTCCAATTATCTGCAGCACATACTCAGGAACATTTGGACAAAGCGATTAATGCATTTACAGAAGTAGGTAAAGATTTAGGAATAATTAAGTAAAATAACACAAAAGAGTGATTTTTTTTTAACAAAACTTTTTGTAGTTAAAAAAATATAGTACTTTTGTACCAATTATAACGGATTGTAATTAAAAAATAACGTATGAAACATTTAAACAAATTATTTGCTGCTGTAGTATTGTTCGCTGGATTAACATCGCAAGCACAAGATAGCAACAACCCTTGGGCAGTGTCTTTCGGGGTAAACGGAGTAGACACAAGAGTAAGCGCTAGTAGAAGCGGATTAGGGTTTTTTGATAAACAATTTTCTCAAACATTTGATGTAAAAGACAATTGGAATTATTTACCTTCGGTATCTTATATTAACGTTTCTAAATATGTTGGAGATGGATTTTCATTTGGAGTAACTGGATCGGTTAACAGAATTACTAAATATGTAAATTTTGATCCAACATCTCCTGTTGCAGATGGAAGAGGTATGGTGGTTACTAACCCAGGCGATTTATCATATTATGGTATTGATGGTATCATCAAATACAGCTTTCAAGACATGATTAAATCTAAATGGTTAGAGCCTACAGCTCACATTGGAGGTGGTTACACATTTTTTGGTGATGCTTCTGCAGGAACTGTTAATGGTGGTTTAGGATTAACTTTCTGGTTTTCTGAACAAGTTGGTTTACAAATCCAATCAACTTACAAACATTCATATGATGACGATAGATTTGCTAATTCAGATGTTCCAAGTCACATGCAACATTTTGCAGGTATTACTTTTAAATTTGGAGGTAAAGATACTGACGAAGACGGAATTTACGATAGAGAAGATGCTTGTCCTGAAGTAGCTGGTTTGCCAGAATTTAAAGGTTGTCCTGATACTGATAAAGACGGAATCCAAGATTCAGCAGATTCTTGTCCAGATGTTGCTGGTTTAGCAGAATTTAATGGTTGTCCTGATACAGACGGAGACGGAATCATCGATTCAGAAGATGCTTGTGTTGATGTTAAAGGAACAAAAATGATGAAAGGTTGTCCAGATGCTGATGGAGATGGAGTAGCTGATAAAGATGACAATTGTCCTTCAGTTAAAGGTGACAAAGCTAATGGCGGATGTCCATGGCCTGATACAGATGGTGATAAAGTTTTAGATAAAGATGACAAATGTCCAACTGTAGCTGGTACTGTAGCTAACAATGGTTGTCCTGAAGTTTCTGATGATACAATGAAAAAGTTAAACGATTATGGTAAAACTATTTTATTTAACTCAGGAAAATCATCTTTCCAAAAACAAACAATTCCTGTATTACAAGCTATTACAGCAATCTTGAAAGAATATCCTACTGCTAAATTTTCATTAGAAGGACATACAGACAATACAGGATCAGATGCTTTAAACCAAAAATTATCTGAAGAAAGAGCTGCTGCTGTTAAGAACTTCTTAGTTGAAAACGGTATTGATGCTTCAAGATTATCTTCAAAAGGTTTTGGTGAGTCTGCTCCAGTTGATTCAAACAAAACTGCTAAAGGAAAAGCAAACAATAGAAGAGTAGAAGTAAAATTAGTAAAATAATTTTTTTCTAAAATATACTAAGAAACGTCCCGATATATCGGGACGTTTTTTTATTTTTATAAAATGAATTCAATTACTTTTTTAGACAAACTTAG
>CAISYO010000015.1 GCA_903889745.1 uncultured Bacteroidota bacterium
AAATGATTATTTAAAATATTGAATAAAGATTCTTTACACATATCGGTTGTAGGTCGAACAGGTAAGTTTTTTGGAGTAACTAATCGACGACCTTTGTGTTTTCCTGAAATTATTCTCATGAATGATATAGTATAAAGTGTTTTCGAATTTCAGCTGCTGAAACATCAAATCCTGAAGTTAAATGCGAAACGTTAAATAAGGAGCAATTTCTAATGTATTTATATGCCATTTTGAATAATTCATCACCTTCAGTACAATTACCTAACAATTGAACGCTAATGGTTTCAGGATTTAATTGTAATTGTTCGCAAGTAAATAATAGGTAATAAATAAAGTCTTCAGGGGTTGCATACTGAAAGGAATTGAATAAAAGTAATTCTTGATTTTTTGCAACAATAATTTCAAAATGCTCTTTTTGAATGTGAACAAATACTTGTTTTTCCTCTACATTTTTAGAAATTTCGATAATTTTTTTTACCAAAATAGAGTTACTATTTTTATAATCAAAACTTTCAAATTGATCCAATAAGAAATTATTAATATTCATAAATGGAACGTACACATTGTTAATTTCGAAAGGAGCAATAGCATCAAAAGCAAAGAAATCGGTTTCAAAAACTTTGGTATTGTATTGTAAATAACTTGCTAAATATGATGAATCAAATAGCGATGTTGGTACAAATGTATTTAGATTATTGTTGTGCAAAACAATTACTTCATCATAACAATTTGTGAGTATTGAAAAATCTACAAATGCACGCCAGAGTTGCTCTTCTATTACTTTATTTTTTTCAAAAAACACTTCCTGTGTATGAACCACTTTATGCGTAATTAAATCAATAACACAAAAAGACAATTCATTCAAGGAAACCTGAAGAACTAATTTTTTATACGTTTTTTGAGTGATGTCACTAGATGAAATTACCATATTTTCCTAACCTTACTTATAAACTATAGGGGTTAATACTAATGGCAAAGCTACAATTTTTTTCCAATCAAATTCTTTTTCTTTCAAAAATCAACACTATATTTGATAATTAATTAAAGCCATTTCTATAAATGATTACTTCATCGTTGTTTTACAAGTTACTGCATCAAAATTTTTTGTTTCAGCCTACCGTAAAACAAAATTTGTTTTTTCAAAAAATAGCCGATTTTCTTATCGCTACTTCAAACGATGAAATTTTTGTTTTGAAAGGGTATGCCGGTACTGGAAAAACGACTATTATTTCTACAGTAATTAATCATTTGGAGGCTATAAATACGAAATGTGTTTTGTTAGCACCAACAGGTCGTGCAGCAAAAGTCATTAGTAATTATTCGGGTAAACCAGCTTATACAATTCATAAACGTATTTATTTTCCTAAAAAGTCTAAAACAGGAGGTGTTAGTTTTACGCTTCAGCAAAATAAATTTAAAAATACTATATTTATTGTAGATGAGTCGTCAATGATATCCGACACTTCTCAAGATTCCAAATTATATGAAAATGGTTCGCTTCTAGATGATTTATTCTTTTATGTGGATTCAGGTAAAAATTGCAAACTATTACTCGTTGGAGATACCGCTCAGTTGCCACCGGTTAATATGACAATTAGTCCAGCATTAGATATAAACACACTTTCCCTTCATTATCAAAAGAATGTGCAGCATATTGAACTAGATGAAGTCATGCGTCAAGCTGAAACTTCAGGAATTTTATATAATGCAACTCAATTACGAGAATTATTAGATTCACATTTTATTGATACCTTTCAATTCAACTTAAATGGTTTTAAAGATATTGTTCGATTGCAAGATGGATATGATATTCAAGACGCTATTCATGGAGCCTATGATAATTATGGATTAGAAGACACTGTTTTTATTGTGCGTTCAAATAAAAGAGCTAATCAATATAATCAGCAAATACGAACCTCTATATTATCTAAAGAAAGTGAGCTTTCGACTGGCGATTATTTAATGGTCGTAAAAAACAATTATTTTTGGCTTAAAGAAGAGTCTGAGGCCGGATTTATTGCTAATGGTGATATTATTGAAATTTTAGAAATAAGAAAAATTCAGGAATTATACGGATTCAAATTTGCCACCGTAAAAATCAGAATGGTTGATTACCCTAATCAAGCGCCTTTTGATACTATTCTGATGTTGGATACCATAACTAGCGAATCACCTTCGTTAACTTATGAACAATCAAATCAGTTATATCAAGAAGTATTGTTAGATTATGAAGATGAACGACAACAATATAAAAAATTGCAAAAAGTAAAGGAAAACGAATATTTTAATGCTTTACAAGTTAAGTTTTCATACGCAATTACCTGTCACAAATCGCAAGGAGGTCAATGGAAAACAGTCTTTGTTGAACAACCATATTTACCTGATGGAATTGATGTAGATTATGTAAGGTGGCTTTATACTGCAATTACTCGTGCTCAAGAAAAGTTATATTTAATCGGATTTAAAGACGAGTTTTTTAAAAATTAATACTTTTGTAAAAATAAAATCAAAAAATGAAAATCATTGCTGTTATTCCCGCTCGTTATGCTTCTACACGATTTCCTGCAAAGTTAATGCAAGATTTAGGAGGAAAAACTGTTATTCGCAGAACCTATGAAGCAGCAGTAAGTACAGATTTATTTAATGATGTTTTTGTGGTTACCGATTCAGATTTAATTTTTGATGAAATTATTTCGAATGGAGGCAAAGCTATTATGTCAGTTAAAGAGCATGAAAGTGGAAGTGATCGAATTGCAGAAGCAATTGAGAATATGGAAGTGGATCTGGTCATCAATGTTCAAGGCGATGAACCGTTTATTAATAAAGAACCTTTAGAAGAATTAATTACTATTTTTAAAAACGATTCTGAAAAGAAAGTTGATTTAGGCTCGTTAATGTTTCAAATTACCGATAAAGAAGAAATAAACAATCCTAATAACGTAAAAGTCATTACAGACCAACAAGGTTTTGCACTTTATTTTTCGCGATCTGTGATACCGTTTCCTCGGGATGAAAACGCTGGTGTTCGTTACATGAAACACATCGGAATTTATGCGTTTAGAAAACAAGCACTTTTAGATTTTTATAATTTACCTATGCTTTCATTAGAAGCTACCGAAAAGCTAGAGCAACTTCGCTATTTAGAATATGGAAAACGAATTAAGATGGTAGAAACAACTCACGGCAGCATTGGTATTGATACCAAAGAAGATCTTGAAAAGGCACGAAAATTAATTACTAATTAAATTTGTTCATCATCAAAATATCCTTTGCTTTTTATTTTTGTAGAAAAGAAATTCAGGAATAAAATCACAAACAATAAAAAGAACATTGCTTGTAGACTAACTAGGACTTTCCCATAAGTTGTTACTGGATAATAATCGCCAAAACCTATAGAATTTGAACTAATTATACTAAAGTAAATAGAATCAAACCAATGTTCAAATGGTTTATTCATATTTTTACCTATGGTATATAAAACTGCAAAAGAAAACACAATTTCGATATAGTTAAAAAACAGTAAAAGCATTGATCTTTTATAGGAACGTGGTCTTGAAAATAAATCAGAAGCAAATATTAATGTGGGTATATAAAAAACGGTTTCTAATAAAACATAAATTAGTATGTAAATTATGTATGGTTCATGTTGCAAATTGAATTTTAAAATAAAAATTGGAAAAATAACCTTAGCAAGAACGTAAACATCTATTGCTAAATCTTGATATTCATATCCTTTTTTTGAAGCCAAATATTTAATGTATATTCCTGGGAATATCAATTGGGTGAAAGATAAAAATAAACGAACAATTTTTTCAATCCCATTATCTTCTTGATGGTCATTATTCCAAATAGATTTCATATTTAGAATCCTTTTTTGAATAGGATTGTATTTTGGAATATAATTTTTAGCTACCTTACCTAATAAAAGTTTTTTAAATAAATTCATTAACTCAATTTTTTAATAGTAAATAATTCGTTGTGTTCTTCAATTTTTGGATATAATCTAACAGAATAATTACTGTCAAACTTACTTTTATAAATAGCATTTCTTCTTCTATCTTTATATTGTAAAGCCATCGTGTTAAAAAGTATAAAGCCATTTACATTCAGTAAAAAATTAATTCTGTTTATAAAATAATCTTCAAATAAAAAGTTGGGCATAATAGTGTCTTGAAATATATCAATTATAATTAAGTCATAGGTGTCTTTGGTTTTTAAAACAAATTCAAAAGCATCATCAATAACAATTTCTAGATTATCATACTTGCTTAAACCAAAGTATTTATTAGCAATATCTACTACAGTAGCATCAATTTCAACACCTGTGATTTTCCCATCAAACTTCACTTCTTTTTTTAATGTTTCTATTACACTTCCACCTGCAACTCCAAGAACTAAAATGGATTCAAAGCTTTTAATTCTCTCATAACCAATATATTTCAACCCTTTTTTTAATGCACGTTGTAAACTACCAAAAGAGTAATTAGTATTTTTCGAATCTAATACTAAATAACCATTATTCCAAGTTACTTCAAGATTGGTACTTGTTTTTGATGGTGTTTCGTATACTTTAATAGGTAAAAAATAACTTAATAAGCGCTTTATCATTTAGATTTAGTTTGTTATCGTAAATATAATTTTATTTTTGTCAAAAATTAGCCACTCATGAAACAAAAACTGTATAAATTTATTTTCTGCACACTTTTTGGATGGAAGGTTGTTGGAACGATAGCCCCAGAAATAAAGAAATGCGTTCTTATTGCAGTTCCTCATACGAGTTGGTGGGATTTTTTCTTAGGAATGTTTACTCGAGGAATTCTTAACATTGAAATAAATTACGTTGCCAAAAAAGAGTTATTTGTTTTACCATTTCATTATTACTTTACTTGGACAGGAGGAAGACCCTTAAATCGTCAAAAAAATGAAAATAAAGTAGACTCTATTGCTGCTGTTTTTTTAAAAAATGAAGTTTTTAGATTAGCCATTGCTCCAGAAGGTACTAGGAAAAAAGTAACCAAATGGAAAACAGGTTTTTATTATATTGCTTTAAAAGCAAATGTGCCTATAATTCCAGTAGCTTTTGATTATGGTAAAAAACAAGTTGTGTACAATGAACCATTCTATCCAACTGGAAATATTGAATCAGATATTGCTCATTTGGAGAGTTATTTTATAGGGGTTGTAGGAAAAAATCCGGATTTGAGCTACGTGCCAAAACAACAATAAAAAATTAAGACTGATAGTTTTTAAAACTTCCGTCAGAATAGAATATTACGATTCGTTCAATTTCTTTTTCAAAATGATTAGTTAAACCAATAGGTTTTTGAATGCTTTTATTTGGAAACTGATGATTATTAACTTCCGTTGAAAATAAATCAGGCAATGTTTCCTGGCTATTTTGTGCGTCTTCTGATGGAACAATTAAATGTTTATCTTGTTTTGGAAATGTACCTTTCCCATTTAATATCCAATATAAATCTACTTCAGGAAATACTTCAATAACTTTTATAATAAAATCCAAACTAGGTTTGTTTCGCCCAGAGAGTAGGTGAGATAAACTTGAGCGCTGTACGTTAATTTTATCAGCAAAAGCAGAAGCCGAT
>CAISYO010000016.1 GCA_903889745.1 uncultured Bacteroidota bacterium
CTTGAGAGAATGATGCTATTTCCATGCTTTACCTCAATACAAAAAGCTAAAAGAAATTAGTTTGGATATTCCAGGGCAAACTGAACCCCTAATTCCGGTTGAAAGTGAACAGTTTTTTTTGTGATGATTTTTAGCCGTAATACGTGGTATAGCAATTACTCCTAAGCCATCTGAATCAGCAATGCGCTTGTATATATCCTACATCAGTTTTCAAAACACATTTAAAGTGCATGAAGAGGCATTATTTTATGCAGTAGAAGTCATAAAAAATCAGTTAGATCAACTAAATATTCTGAAAAAAGAATTTGATCTTGAATCGGATAAAAATGAAAGATTGCAGGTGTTTCACCAAATTGTTAATTGGACGAATACACTTAATCGGTTCATAATAACATGAAATTGCTAACGTCAATCTATGATGGTATTCATCAACACTTATTTTCATCTCTGGAGATAAACTGGAGATAAAGTTGAATGCTTTAATTTATGCATTACCCGATTTGCGTAGTCTTTTATTTGAATTTGATATTCATCTTTGATAAAAGCATCTTCCATTTGTTAGTAGTTGATTGGTAAGTAAAGCATTAAATATAAATTTAATTTCTCAAAATCAATTAAATTTATAGAACAAATGAAAAAATGAAACGAGGGCAAAGTTCACCCTTTAAATTAAACGAGAGTAAATTATTCATATATTTACACTTGAAAATAAGTCGGCGGTAATAAATACCCTCGTTTAAAACAGTGTGAAATGAGTAAAAAAGTAATATACAATTCTGAACTACCATTTAATGACTTACCTCTATTGCCACCACAAGTGGAAATAGAAAGCAATGCAATACTTAAAAAAACTATTGCAGCCAGTAGAGCATTGTCAGAGCTAAAAGGAGCGATTACTAATTTGCCCAACCCAACGCTTTTTATAGATACAATCAATTTACAGGAAGCACAAGCGAGTTCTGCCATCGAAAATATTATTACAACACACGACGAACTATTCAAAGCATCAATTGCAGAAAAGAAAAATGACAATCCAGCGACAAAAGAAGTACTGCATTACAAAGATGCCCTATGGTTTGGTGTCGAGCAAATAGAGAATAGACCTATTCTAACGACCAATCTTTTTATAGTAATAATGCAAATAATAAAAGAAAATCAATCTAGTATAAGAAATACACCTGGAACACAATTAAAAAATCCAGCAACAAACGCTGTGGTTTACACACCTCCAGAAGGAGAAAATGTAATTAGGGAAAAGCTCAAAAATCTAGAAGATTTTATTCATGCAGAAGATAATATTGATCCATTAGTAAAAATGGCAATCATTCATTACCAGTTTGAAGCAATTCACCCATTCTTTGATGGAAATGGTCGTACAGGAAGAATAATTCTTTTATTATATCTCAAAATGACTCGGTTACTTGATTTGCCAGCGTTATATTTAAGTAATTACATCATCCAGCACAAAGACAAATACTACACCAATCTCAGAAAAGTAACAGAAGATGGAAATTGGGAAGATTGGATTTTATATATGCTAGATATGGTCGAGCAAACCGCCCTAAAAGGAAGGAGCCAAATAGCAGGGATTGAAAAGCTGATGAATGAAATGGGAAAAGAGATACAAGAAAAGTTGCCAAAAATATATTCAAAAGATCTAGTAGAAGCCCTATTCCGATTGCCATATACAAAGAGAAACCAATTTGAAAAAGCAGGTTTAGGTAATCTTAAAACAGTCGGAAACTATCTTATAGAGCTTGAAAAGGCGGGATTTTTGAAAAGTGAGCAAGTGGGTAAAGAAAAGTTGTATCTGAATTTTAAGTTGTTAGAAGTTTTAAAAAGGCAATAACTATAAAAACAAAAACCCTAAGAAATTTGATACTTCTTAGGGTTTTCTAATCTCAACAGCCATATTGAGCTTTCCTTTTAACGTTAGCGTTTTGCGGTCTGGACGGGACTCGAACCCGCGACCCCATGCGTGACAGGCATGTATTCTAACCAACTGAACTACCAAACCAATTTTTTTATCTTGCGATAATCAGCAACAGCTGAATGTAAAATTGTGTAATGCTTTTCGTTAAAAGCGTGTGCAAAAGTAAGACAAATTTCCGTTTCTGCAATATAAATCGCATAAAAAAGAAAAAAAACTTTTTACACGGCGAAAAATTTAAATGAATCTGTTTTTTGAAAATTGACCGATAAACCCTAATTGAATCATAATCAATTCACTTGAAAAAGATGAAAATCAATTTAAATCTCAATCAGATTATTCTTGACGGCATAAATAATTAACCCAACACTGCTTTGAACATTGACTTTTAAGAACATTTTACTCCTATATTTTTCAACTGTACGGGTGCTCTTATAAATATGATCAGCAATTTGTTGGGTAGTATATTCTTGACTAATAAGGTTAAGGATTTTTAATTCATCTTTTGAAAATTCCACCGTGTTGGAATAAAAAGAAGAATTAATTTTACCTTTTTCCATCATATTATTGATTAAAACTTTTGAAACGCGCTCGTTTATGTAAAAGTTATTTTCAATTACCCCTTGTATGGCCTTTTTAATTTCAGTGTGCCCATCATCTTTCGATAAGTATACACTGGCACCATTTTCAAGCGCATCTAATATGTTTTTATTATTTACCTCTGAAGAAAGTATAATTATTTTTGCTAATGGGAACTTTTCCCTTGCTTCTTTGGTTGCCTTTATGCCGTCAATTTCAGGCATGTTGTGATTTAGAATTAGTATATCCGGAATGCTGTCTTTTATGGCTAAAATAAGTTCCGCTCCATTTTCTTCCTCGTAAATTACATTTACGCGAGGTAGTCCATTAAGAAGTGTTATCAAACCACTACGAAAAATCTGTTGATCTTCTGCTATTCCTATTTTTATTGTGTTCATGCCTAGTTAATGGATATAAAAGCTAAGTTCTTATGTTTTATATTTTTTCAATAAAAGTTCACTAATTAATTTAGCGTAAACATTTTTTGTAAACACTTTCCTCCGGAAATTCGCTTTCCGTAAGCAATAGTAAATCATTTAACTTAAATCAGAAGCTTATTATTCGCAGATTGGGTATTATCCGTATAAAAATATTCGCAAATGGCATGTTTTACAAAGTAAAGCTTCGTAAAAGCGAAATATAACTGCGTAAAAACGAAATGATATTTGGGTATTTTGACTATTTTTTATTCCAATTGTTAAAATTAAATTTGATTATGATTTGTGTTGAAAATTTGGACGAGTTGTTACTACTAGATGCTTCTAATCGCATAGAAGTAATCACTTGGTGTGAATTATTCGATTGCACGGAAGATACGTTATTCATTTGTATGTATTATTCAGGAAATTCAATTGTATGTATTCAATCTTTTTTATCGAAAAATAAAGAATGGTTAGAAAAACTAGATTACAAGCTAAAGTAGCTATTTTATTGCTCAATATATAATTACCATCAACAAACCTAAAACCTCATTGCTAGTTGCAGTGAGGTTTTTTTTAAAGTAAAAACGGTATGAGTGAATTGAAATTACATTTCAACTTCAATTTCATCCAAATGTAAGACTAGAGAAATTTGTGTTATTCAATTTATATTCTTTTGAAATTAAACGCATTCAAAAAGTTATTCCATCAAACTAGAAGGATTATTTTGTGCTCTTTTCCCTATATATTTAAAATAGTTGCTGCATGCCATAAAAATTATCATTGATTGCATGCAAATATTCATTTCAAACGCACGAATGTTAATTGCC
>CAISYO010000017.1 GCA_903889745.1 uncultured Bacteroidota bacterium
CTAAAACATTTACAATCACTGTAAATCCAATACCACAAGTTAATCCAGTAGGTCCTCAAGTAATTTGTAATGGAGAGCTAACTGACTTAGTTAACTTTACAACTATTAATACAGGTGGCGTGACTACTTATGAATGGGAAAATTCAATACCAATAGGTTTAGCGGCAACCGGTTCAGGACCAATTCCTGCATTTACTGCTGTAAATACAGGTACAACTCCAATAGTACATACAATTACGGTAACTCCAAAATTCGAAAATGGAGGAACTACTTGTACGGGAACGCCTATTACATTTACAATTACAGTAAATCCTACTCCACAAGTAATTACGCCTTTACCACTAGTATACTGTAATGGAAATATTGTTAACCTAAATCTTGCTTTAAATACAATTGCTGGAACCACATATAACTGGACCAATTCTAATCAAAGTATTGGATTAAATTCATCAGGTGGAACTGGATTAATTCCAACATTTACAGCTGTAAATATTGGCACCCTTCCTGTTGTGTCTACGATAACAGTATCACCTGTTTATTCTAACGCTGGGCTAACTTGTAATGGTGCACCTGTAACCTTTACGGTTACAATTAATCCGAGTCCAACTGCTTCTATTACTGGAGTTACTGATACTATGGTATGTCAAAATGAACCACAACCAGTTATAACATTTACTGGTTCAAACGGAGTTGGACCTTATACTTTTAATTATCAATTAGTTGGGCCTTCCTCTACAAGTATTGTATCACTTAGCGTGGTGTCAGTAGGAAGTAGTGCTACAATTACAATTCCAACATCTGTATTTGGAACCTATACTGTTACACTATTAAGTGTTCAGAGTTCTGGTCCTAACTCATGTACTACTTCTGTAAATCCTGCTCTTAATACTGCTGTAGTTCAGGTTATAGAAAATGCAACTGTTGTTCCATTTAGTGGTGCATTGGTATCACAAACGGTTTGTCAAAATGTAGCTATTACTGATATTTTATTTACAATTGCTGGCTCGTCCAATAACGCATATGTTACTGGTTTACCTTCTGGTATGCTTCAAAGTTATAGTGGTGGTGTACTTACCATATATGGAACACCAACTTCAACTGGAGTTTATAATTATGTAGTTCATACTACTGGATCAACCAACGGTTGTAATACTAATTACTCTGCTGGAACCATTACTGTTAATGCTAATGGAAGCATAACAGCAAATACACCTGTAAATCAAACAGTATGTGCAAATTCTGCATTAAGCCCAATTATATTTAATCTGAGTGGTGGTGCAACTGGAGGAATAGTAACTTTTTCTTCTCCACAACCATCAGGAATTACATGGTCTATATCAACAAGTAATATACTAACTATTCTAGGGACTCCAACAACTCCAGGTACATATACCTATACCGTTCAATCGTATGGTATTTGTGGTCAATCAACTGCAACAGGAACTATTATTATTAAAGATACTCCAACAATTTCATTAGTTTTTGGTAATGCTTCTCCTACAGTTTGTATGAATAGTTCATTTACAACCCCTATTCAATATAGTATTACACCTGATATTACGCCACCTATAGTACCGATTAATATGATATTGTCGCCTGGTTCAATTTTACCTAATGGTGTAACTTTTGATTCAGTAACAGGTATAATTTCAGGTAATCCAACTCAAAGTGGTACATTCCCTTATACTATAACTTCGGATAATGGATGTGGAAATACCCTTTCGGGAATAATTACTGTGAATCCTTTACAATTTATTTCGTATATATCGGGTAATACCAATCAAATAGCTTGTCAAAACTCTCTTATTGATCCTATTAATTTAATAACATCAGCAGGAGTAACTTCAGTTACTGTATCCCCTACTTTACCACCAGGTATTTCAACTGTATATGATCCATTTTCGAATATAGTGACTATTTCGGGTACACCAACAAGTGCAACAAGTGCAGGTATAATCTATACCATTACCACCCAAGGTGGTTGTGGTTTAGCAGCTCAAACAAGTTTTACTCTTCAAGTTCGTCCTGAAGCTACAATTACAGTTACTTCAGGATCGATAAACCAAACGGTTTGTCAAAGTGGACCAATTGCCCCAATTGTATTTACTATTGGTGGAGGTGCAACAGGAATAGCTCCTTATACGTTACCTTTAGGGTTAACATTAACCCAAACAGGTCCAACAACTTACTTAATTCAAGGAAACCCTGTTAGTGGAGGTAGTTTTACTATTACAACAACTGGATGTCCTAAATCATTAACAATAAACATTACGAATTTAAACACTAATAGTGGATTATTTTTAAATGGTATGTCTGGTCCAGTTAGTCAAACGATTTGTCAAACTGCAATTCCGGGTCCAATTCAACCAATAATTTATGATATTTCTGGAGGAGTAACTGGAATAACATCACTTGATTTACCTCTTGGAGTAACAGCAAATATTATAGGTAGTCAGGTAATTATTTCAGGAATACCAACTATTTCTGGAGTATATAATTATAGTATTACCACGCAGCCATGTTCAATTGTAAAATCTGGAGTTATTAAGGTTTCTTCTCAGATTTATATTAATTCAACTATTACTCACATATCTTGTCATGAGGAAAACGATGGAAAAATTTTAGTATCTATTGTTGGAGGATATCCATACATTAATGCTGCAAATCAAGCACTTTATGCAATTCAATGGACTGGACCAAACAATTTCCAAGAAAACCAATCTTATATCCAAGGACTTGAAGCTGGTGATTATACGATAAGTGTTTCTGATGCAAATGGATGTCCTAGTCCTTTCCCGGTTACTATGACTTACACCATATTAGATACACCTGCAATTACTGTAAGCCCTAACTTAACCCTGTCAACACCAAATACAGGTTGTAATGGTGAATTAGGAGATATGTATTTTAATATTTCAGGTGGAAGCGGTATTTATACCTTATTTACCTTACAATTTTTAGATCCAAATTCTGGAAATTTAATACCAATAACACCTCCATTTGGCAACTATTATCATATTACAAATTTACAAGCTGGTATATATTATTTAACGGTAAAAGATAGCCGTAACTGTACTGCTACAACATCATTTGTAATTAATGACTTTAGTACGTTATCTATAGATTCAATTACAATGGATAACAACTTATGTGCTGATGATGCAGGAAAAATTAGAGTAAAAGTAAATTCTTTAGATCTAAATTTAAATTTCTTTTACAATGGTGTACTAGTTACTGCAATAAATTTAGGAAATGGTATTTATGAATTATCTATTAATACTCCTACCCCTAACGGTATTGTAAAAGTAATAAATAGTCAAAACTGTTCTGTCACTGAAATTATTTCAACTGCCATAATTACACCAAATTTTGAAATTACATCAACCGATTTTCGAAATTATGGCTATTATTCTGTGAATGAAAGTATTCAATTTACACAATTATTTAACATGAGTTCTATTCCAGCAGAATATCATTATATCGTTTGGGATTTTGGCGATAACACACCATTTAAAGTGTTTGATAATGTAGAGGATTTGAGATTAATTGATATTGAAAACGTGTTCCATACTTATACAACAAATGGAATTTATGAAATTACATTAACCGTTTATAACAGATTTGGTTGTTCTAGAAAAATAAGTAAAACAATTGTTATAGGAAGTGGCGCAACGATAATGTTACCAACCATTTTTACACCAAATAACGATGGAATAAATGATTATTTCAGACCTTCATTACTAGGTATCAAGGATATTGCGATGCAAATTTATGATAACTGGGGCAATTTAGTTTATGAAATTGAATCTGAAGTTGCATTACTAGTTACAGATCCAGATTGGGGTTGGAATGGAATTGAAAAAGGTCAAAACGAACCAATTAATAATAATTACAGATATTATATAATGGCAACAGCTATTAATGATGTTAAAATTCAGAAAGAAGGTAGATTCCTACTTGTAAAATAATTAAATATGAAAAAGAACAACAGCTTTTTGCTTTTAATACTATTATTTTCGACTATAGCTTTTAGTCAAGATTATATATATAAAAATCAAAACATGGTGCCGGGGTCAATTAATCCAAGTTTTTATGGGTTTGGAGATTCCTCGAAAGCAGGTGTAATATATAGTTCAGAAGGTTTCAATCAAAATAGTAAAATGGACAATAGATTTGCTTTTGCCAACCATTATTTTGACAACAATGACTTTTCATTAGCAGTTGATGTCAATTCAATGCAAATTAGTTCGTTAGGTTATACATCAAATTCTGCGAATCTACATTACATCTATAAAACCCAACTTAATGATGAATGGATTTTTAATCCTTCTGTATCTGTAGGTTTTGGAAGTACGAAACTAGACTTTAATTCGTTAGTTTTTGAAGATCAATTAAATGTATATACTGGTTCAATTGTAGGCATTTCAAATGATCCTGTTAATATTAACAATAACGTTAATTATTTTGATGTTGGTGCTGGAGTTAGCTTCTATAATACAAGTGATTTTTTTGCTGATAATTCTGATATTTTACTTGGGGCAAATATTAAACATCTAAATAGACCTGAAACATCGTTTAATAGTGATGAATCAAATATTAAAGACTTATTTATTTCTTTACAAACTGGAATTCAATTTGATATAAATCAATACAATCAGGGCTTTTTACCTTATTACTCTTATTTATATTTTTATAATACTTTTTCGAAGCAAGGAGCTAAATCGAGGATTGATTTATATCAAGAAGCTATTTTAGGAAATATAGGATTTGGTTTAAACCAACATTTTAATAATTTCGATGGTTTTTCAGTTTCGCAATTTGGTGCATCGCTATCAATATTTATTGAAGAAATAGAAGTTGGAGTTAATTATTCTGTTGAAATGGGCGGTAATAAAATTGCTGGAGCAACTTATAATACTTTTGAAATGTATATTACTTTTGATTTCAATCCATTTAAGAAAAATAGAAGAGGCGATAATAGTAGATTTTATGATATGAATTAAAATATAAATCTATTTCAAAATCAAAATATACACCAATTTAAAGAGTTATTTAATTATAACTCTTTATTGTTTTATAGCCGTTTCAAAAGGAATTCGATTGAGTAAACTACGTCCTAACGTTACTTCATCGGCATATTCTAATTCGTCACCCACAGCAATTCCTCTTGCGATAGTTGATGTTTTAACCGAATATTCTTTAATTTGTTTGTAAATATAAAAGTTGGTCGTGTCACCTTCCATTGTGGAACTTAATGCAAAAATAATTTCGGACACTCCTCCCCCTTTTACTTTTTCAACTAATGAAGTTATTTTAAGTTGGGAAGGACCAATACCTTCAATTGGCGAAATTTTACCTCCCAATACATGATAAACTCCTTTAAACATATTAGTATTTTCCAAAGCCATAACATCTCGCACATCTTCAACCACACAAATAATTGATTTATCTCGTGACGAATTGGAACAAATAGAACAAACTTCAGCATCTGATATGGTATGACATGTAGCACAAAACTGAATATCTTTTCGCATCGTTGCCAAAGCTTGTGCTAATTCTTCTGTTTGTTCTAGAGGCTGTTTTAATAAATGCAACACCAATCGCAAAGCAGTTCGTTTACCAATTCCTGGTAATTGTGCCATTTCGTTGACGGCGTTTTCTACTAATTTTGAAGGCAATTCCATTTCACAAAAGTAACAAATTTTACTCGTTAGTTTATTTGAAAAAGTGAAGATTATTTATGTAAATTGCCACTATTAAAATTAAATAGAAAAATGAGTCCATTTGCAATTTTATCGTTAATCGTAGTTTACTTTGGTTTACTTTTTATCATTTCTTATTTTGTAAGTAGAAAAGATAGCGGAAATGAAGCATTTTTTAAGGCCAATAAAAATTCTAAATGGTATTTAGTAGCCTTCGGAATGATTGGTACGGCTTTATCAGGTGTAACCTTTATTTCAGTACCAGGCGAAGTAGGAAATCCAGATTTACAATTCAAATATTTTCAATTTGTACTAGGAAATGCTATTGGATTTATAATTATTGCTAAAGTATTATTGCCACTTTATTATCGGATGAACCTTACTTCTATTTATGGTTACATTGAACAAAGACTAGGCACTGTAAGTTATAAAACTGCTGCTTCCATTTTTCTAATTAGTAGAACGATTGGTTCGTCGTTTAGATTGTATTTAGTAGTCATTGTTTTACAACGCTATGTGTTTGACTATTACGGAATTCCGTTTGCATTAACTGTTCTCATTTCGTTAGCATTAATATTTGCCTATACTTATAAAGGCGGTTTAAAAACAATCATTATTACTGATACACTTCAAACATTTTTCTTAGTTTCTTCGGTATTTTTAACGATTATATTTATTTGCAATCATCTTGATTTAAGTTTTTTTGAAGCCTTTGAAACCGTAAAAGAAAGTCAGTATTCTAAAATATTCTTTTTTGATGATTACCAAAGTGGCAATTATTTTTGGAAACAACTTCTTGGCGGAATATTTGTAACCATCGCAATGGTAGGCCTTGATCAAGATTTAATGCAAAAGAATTTGAGTTGTGCAACCATTGTCGAAGCCCAGAAAAACATGTTTACGTTTACCGGAATTTTTGTGTTAATCAATATTTTCTTTTTAAGTGTTGGTGCACTTTTATATATCTATGCTGCAAAAAACGGCATCGATGTTCCGCTTGATTTAGTTTCAGGAAAACCA
>CAISYO010000018.1 GCA_903889745.1 uncultured Bacteroidota bacterium
AGCCCTTTTTTGCTTTCTACGCTCCCAATCTTCACACGCTCACTCATTGCGTTCGTTAGAGCTACTTAATCCAACATACAGCTTCATTTCGCTTCTCTGCATTCAGCAGTATTGTTGTCTCTCGCTCTATATTGTTTCAGCGGTTGCTCTTATGACTAGCAGTTGGGGTTTGCTCCATTCCATTGTGCATTATTCTTATGGAACGCTTCGCTGTGGTTAATATTTCCCCAACGAAACGCTCTAAGAACTGCACATCACTTCGCTAAAGCTACGTTCTGTTCCCATTCTTAGGCTGCTAGTCATTTGCCGCAACACCGCACCTTGTTCCTCGAAAAATTCCATAAATTCCATTTTTCTGCGGTACTGCTGGGTGTTAAACCAACCTGCCATGTTCCTTCATAACAGAAAAAAGTGCAGCAAATTTAGAGTGCGTTCCTTACTTCAGTCGTTCATACTTCTCTCCATTCTCGTAAGTCACTACCTCTATTTAGTGCACTTTCTTTTTTCTCTTTTTTTGTTTTGAAAAATGTAATACATTTGGATCAAGTACAACAAACCTATTTTAAAACCAGGTTTTGGTTTGCACATATTTTGTACAATCGGTGAGAGGCTTTTAAAACATCCCGTATAACCTATAGCTCAGTTGGTTAGAGCACCTGACTCATAATCAGGTGGTCCCTGGTTCGAGCCCAGGTGGGACCACTAGTAAAATAAAAGCCTTACAGCAATGTAGGGCTTTTTTATTTCCCCAAATCCGTCAATCGTGCCACATACTTCCCAATAACATCAAACTCTAAATTTACAGTAGTGCCTATTTTGTAAGTATGAAAATTAGTATGCTCAAAAGTATAAGGAATAATCGCCACACTAAATGTATTTAATCCTGAATTTACAACGGTTAAACTCGTACCGTTTACCGTAATTGAGCCTTTTTCAATAGTAATATTTGAAAGTGCGGGGTCATATTTAAAGGTAAAAACCCAACTTCCATTGGCTTCTATAATATTTGTACAAGTACCAGTTTGGTCTACATGTCCTTGCACAATATGTCCGTCTAATCGGTCGCCCAGTTTCATAGCGCGCTCTAAATTAAGGACATCATTCACTTGCCATTTGCTAATAGCGGTTTTATCTATGGTTTCCTGAATAGCAGTTACGGTATATTCGTTTTGGTTGATTTTTACCACCGTTAAACAAATACCATTATGGGCCACACTTTGGTCAATTTTTAGTTCGTGCGTAATTTCCGAAGCCACGGTAATGTGCAGATTTCCTTGCTCTTTTTGAATTTCTTTGATTATTCCGAGTGTTTCTATAATTCCGGTAAACATAACTGATATAATTTTACTAAATTTGCACTTCAAAAGTAAGCAATAAATCACATTCGTTATGGTTAAAAAAGCAGAAAATATAATTGTTGGAATTTCAGTAGGAGATTTAAATGGTATTGGAAGCGAAGTCATATTAAAAACATTTGAAGATACTCGAATGTTAGAATTGTGTACGCCCGTTATTTTTGCCAATGTAAAAATCATCTCTTTTTTAAAGAGAGAATTGAATTTAACTGCTGCCATTCACGGAATCGATAAATTAGATCAACTCGTTGTAGGGAAAATAAATGTCTTAAACGTTTGGCGTGAAGGCGTTGATTTAGAATTTGGAAAAAACGATGCAACGGTAGGAAGTTATGCTATAAAATCATTTGTTGCCGCAACAAAAGCTATGAAAGAAGGTTTTGTTGATGTTTTAGTAACTGCACCTATAAATAAATACAACATTCAATCGGAAGAATTTAAATTTCCTGGACATACCGATTATTTGGATAAAGAATTAAACGGAAATGCCTTGATGCTTATGGTTCATGACGATTTGCGTGTGGGATTATTAACCGATCATGTTCCTGTTAATGAAGTAGCACAACAACTAACCGAAAAATTAATTTCCGAAAAATTAGAAACCATTATCAATACTTTAAAACAAGATTTTGAAATTGAAAAACCAAAAGTCGCAGTTTTAGGATTGAATCCACATTCAGGCGATAACGGTGTAATTGGCAATGAAGAAGAAAAAATAATCAAGCCCACGTTGAAAAAATTATTTGAAGCCGGAAATATGGTATTTGGACCTTTCCCAGCCGATGGATTTTTTGGCTCAGGTCAGTATGAAAAGTATGATGCGGTTTTAGCCATGTATCACGATCAAGGGTTAATTCCGTTTAAAACGCTTTCATTTGACAACGGAGTTAATTATACAGCGGGTTTAGATAAAATTCGTACATCTCCAGATCATGGAACAGCCTATGAAATTGCAGGAAAAGGAATGGCCAATAACGAATCATTCAAAGAAGCGGTTTATTTAGCAATTGATATTTTTCATAGACGAAATGACTATCAAGAGCTTACAAAAAACCAATTAAAAACAAAACAAAAACAGTTATAAACAAAAAAATGTTTGTAACGCGTTTGAATTTATAATAATTTTATATCTTTGCACACCTTTTAAAAAGGTAAAACTGTTGTTATGAACAATTTAAAAGAATATTTGATTCCTTTTATAGGATTAAAAATAGGGAAACATCAGTTTGATTATCAATTAGATAATACGTTCTTTGCGCACTTTGATTATGATGAATTTAACGATGCATCAATTAAAGTAAGTGTAGTTTTGGAAAAGAAAAGCACTATGCTAACACTTGAAATTAAGCATAAAGGTACCGTAAATGTGCCTTGTGATGTTTCAGGAGAAGAATTCGATTTAGCCATTAAAGGAAAACTAAACCTAATAGTAAAGTTTGGAGACACCTATAATGATGAACACGAAGAATTGCTAATCTTGCCTCATGGCGAATTTCAAGTCAACGTGGCGCAATACATTTATGAATCAATTGTATTGTCGGTTCCATTGCGAAGAATTCACCCCGGCATAAAAGATGGTTCACTAACCGATGTAATTAAAAAATTAGAAGCGTTAGCACCAAAAGAAAATAAAACTATAGAACAAAATAATGATATAGACCCTAGATGGGAAAATTTAAAAAAACTATTAACGGATAAATAATACAGAAAAATGGCACATCCTAAGAGAAGACAATCGTCAACAAGAAGAGATAAAAGAAGAACACATTACAAAGCAACTGTTGCGCAAATTGCTACTTGTCCAGTAACTGGTGAAGCACATTTATACCACAGAGCTTATTGGCATGAAGGTAAAATGTATTACAGAGGTCAAGTTGTAATTGATAAAGCAGAAGCTGTAGCTTAATTGCATCAAAAGAATAGAGAAAACTCTCACATTGTGAGAGTTTTTTTGTTAAAGACCTATTCGTTTCGTAATTATTAACATCGAATAGGATTCATTTGAAATTTTTTTTGTAATTTCCACCACTTTTTGACCCCTTAAAGGTCACAAAGAAAAATTGATCAAAGATGAATAAAATAACAGCAGCTATTACCGCTATTGGTTCCTATGTTCCAGACTTTGTATTATCTAATCAAGTATTGGAAACATTGGTAGATACCAATGACGAATGGATTACCACTCGTACTGGAATTAAAGAAAGAAGATTATTAAAAGAAGAAGGCAAAGGAACATCATACCTTGCTATAAAAGCCGCACAAAATTTATTAGAAAAAGCCAATTTAGATCCTAAAGAAATTGACTTAGTCATTATGGCAACTGCCACTCCAGATATGCCCGTAGCTTCTACCGGAGTATATGTGGCTACAGAAATTGGCGCTACAAACGCTTTTGCATTTGATTTACAAGCTGCCTGTTCAAGTTTTCTTTACGGAATGTCAACAGCCTCAGCCTATATTGCTTCCGGAAAATATAAAAAAGTACTATTAATTGGAGCCGATAAAATGTCTTCAATTATCGATTATACCGATAGAGCTACCTGTATCATCTTTGGTGATGGTGCTGGAGCTGTTTTATTTGAACCCAATACCGAAGGTTTAGGATTGCAAGACGAAATCCTTAAAAGCGACGGAATAGGAAGAGAATTTTTAAAAATTGAAGCTGGAGGATCTATTTTACCTCCATCGGAAGAAACTGTAAAAAACAAACAACATTTCGTTTTTCAAGACGGAAAAACCGTTTTCAAATATGCTGTTTCAGGCATGGCAGATGTTAGTGAAAAAATAATGGAACGCAACAATTTAACGCATGACGATGTAAATTGGTTAGTGGCACATCAAGCAAACAGAAGAATCATCGATGCTACTTCAAATAGAATGGGACTTGATGAATCTAAAGTGTTAATTAACATTCAAAAATATGGGAATACAACTTCGGCTACCTTACCTTTGTTATTGTCCGATTTTGAAAACCAATTGAAAAAAGGAGACAACATTATTTTTGCTGCTTTTGGTGGCGGATTTACATGGGGTGCAATTTACTTAAAATGGGCTTATACTAAATAATAACAAAACTAAACTAAATCAAATATTATGGATATTAGAGAGATTCAAAACCTAATCAAATTTGTAGCTAAATCAGGCGCTACAGAAGTTAAATTAGAAATGGACGATTTTAAAATCACCATAAAAACAACGACTGAAGGCACAGAAAGTACTACCACATATGTACAACAAATGCCAATGCAAGCGGCTCCTCAAATGGTAGCTCCACAAGTTGCGGCTCCTGTTGCAGTAGATGCTATTGCAGCTCCAGCTTCAGACGATCATTCAAAATATATTACAGTGAAATCGCCAATTATTGGTACTTTCTACAGAAAACCAGCTCCAGACAAACCAATGTTTGTAGAAGTAGGTTCAACTATTGGTAAAGGTGATGTTTTGTGTGTAATCGAAGCAATGAAATTATTCAACGAAATCGAATCTGAAGTTTCAGGTAAAATCGTTAAAATTTTAGTAGACGATTCTTCTCCGGTTGAATTCGATCAACCTTTATTCTTAGTGGATCCATCATAATAAGTTAGAAGTTAGAAGTTGGAAGTTAGAAGTTTTCTTTCTTCATAATTGTCTAATTGACACATTGTCTAATTATCTAATTAAAAAACATGTTTAAAAAAATATTAATTGCCAATAGAGGAGAAATTGCACTTCGTGTAATTAGAACTTGCAAAGAAATGGGTATTAAAACAGTAGCCGTTTACTCTACAGCAGATGCAGATAGTTTGCACGTAAAATTTGCAGACGAAGCCGTTTGTATTGGTCCACCTCCAAGTAATTTATCGTACTTAAAAATGTCAAACATTATAGCGGCTGCAGAAATTACAAATGCCGACGCTATTCACCCAGGATACGGATTTTTATCTGAAAATGCTAAGTTTTCTAAAATTTGTCAAGAACACGGGATCAAGTTCATTGGGGCTTCACCTGAAATGATTGATCGTATGGGAGATAAAGCTTCTGCAAAATCAACAATGATTGAAGCAGGCGTGCCTTGTGTTCCTGGTTCTGTGGGTATTTTAGAATCGTATGAAGAAGCCGAAAAATTAGCCGATGAGTTTGGCTATCCAGTAATGTTAAAAGCAACTGCTGGTGGTGGAGGAAAAGGAATGCGTGCTGTTTGGAAAAAAGAAGATTTATTAAAAGCTTGGGAAGGCGCTCGTCAAGAGTCAGCCGCTGCTTTTGGTAATGATGGGATGTACTTAGAAAAATTAATCGAAGAACCACGTCACATCGAAATTCAAGTGGTAGGCGATTCTTATGGCAAAGCCTGTCACCTTTCTGAAAGAGATTGTTCGGTTCAACGTCGTCATCAAAAATTAACTGAAGAAACTCCTTCACCTTTCATGACCGATGAGTTGCGTGAGAAAATGGGAACTGCTGCGGTTAAAGCTGCAGAATACATTAAATATGAAGGCGCTGGAACAGTAGAATTCTTGGTTGACAAACACCGAAATTTCTATTTCATGGAAATGAATACACGTATTCAAGTAGAACATCCAATTACTGAACAAGTGGTTGATTATGACTTAATTCGTGAGCAAATAATGGTAGCTGCTGGAATTCCAATTTCAGGTAAAAACTACTATCCACAATTACATTCTATAGAATGTCGTATTAACGCCGAAGATCCGTATAACGACTTCCGCCCTTCACCAGGTAAGATTACCGTTTTACATGCGCCAGGAGGACACGGAGTGCGTTTAGATACTCACGTTTATGCTGGATATACCATTCCGCCAAATTATGATTCCATGATTGCTAAGTTGATTACAACAGCGCAATCGAGAGAAGAAGCGATCAATAAAATGAAACGTGCTTTAGATGAGTTTGTAATTGAAGGAATCAAAACTACAATTCCATTCCACAGACAATTAATGGATGAACCTGATTATGTGGCTGGTAATTACACCACAAAATTCATGGAATCTTTTGTAATGAAAGAACAAGAATAAAACTAAAAAAGCGATTTCAATTTGAAATCGCTTTTTTTATGTAATTTAATTCTAAAACGATGCTAAATGTTGTACGTTTTTAATTTTTTTTACCTATTTTCACAATCTTAAATTTTATAAAAGTGAAGAATAATAAACTATTTATATTAATCATTATTTCGCTCATTATTGGCGTTGCTTTAGGCGGTGTGGTACATTATCAATTTCCTGAAGCTATAGATCCTTTTTCAAAAAACATAAAATTATTAGGTACTATATTCATTCGTTTGGTGCAAATGATTATTGCGCCCTTAGTTTTTTCCACTTTAGTAGTAGGAATTGCTAAAATGGGCGACATGAAAATGGTGGGTAGAGTAGGCGGAAAAGCAATGGCTTGGTTTATTTCGGCATCATTGATTTCATTGGTTTTAGGAATGGTTTTGGTTAACTTTTTCAAACCCGGAAAAGGTACTTCCATAAAATTAGAAGATACTTCGAGTGCTTCAGAATTATTAGAAAATTCAAAAGGATTTTCATTGGAAGAATTTGTAAAGCACGTGATTCCTAAGAGTTTATTTGAAGCTTTAGCTACGAACGAAATTTTGCAAATTGTAATTTTTTCAATCTTATTTGGAGTAGCATTAGCGGCCTTTAGTAAAAAAGAAGCAAAACCTATTCTTAAATTATTAGATTCGGTTTCTCATGTTATCTTAAAAATGGTTACGTTCATTATGTGGACTGCTCCATTAGGAGTTTTAGGTGCCGTAGCAAGTGCTATAGCTAAACACGGATTTGAAGTTTTTACACTTTATGCTAAATATTTAGGGGCTTTTATCATTGGAATTATTGCTCTTTGGGTGTTGTTACTAGCAGTGGGTTACCTTATTTTAGGCAAACGACTTTTTGTACTGCTTCAAAGAATAAAAAGTCCGCTATTGATTGCCTTTTCTACCACAAGTTCTGAAGCAGTTTTTCCTAAAATGGTTGAAGAGTTAGAACGTTTTGGGTGCCAACCTAAGATTGTTTCGTTCACGTTGCCACTGGGATACTCATTTAACCTTGATGGTAGTATGATGTACATGACATTTGCCAGTATTTTTATTGCGCAAGTGTATGGAATAGATATGTCGCTTGGCGAACAATTAACCATGTTATTAGTATTAATGCTTACCAGTAAAGGCGTTGCCGGTGTACCAAGAGCGTCTTTAATTGTGGTGGTTGCCACTTGTGCTATGTTTGGTATTCCACCCGAAGGAATTGCCTTAATTTTACCTATCGACCATTTTTGTGATATGGCTAGAAGTATGACTAATGTGTTAGGAAACGCCTTAGCAACGGCAGCTATTGATAAATGGGAAACTAAACCAGAAGTATAACATGAACGATTTCCATTGGACCCAATTATTCAATCCTGAATTTTATATTACGATGGAAGTCGGAGGTGTGCCTATTGGAATTTATGTCGTTTTATTTATTGTGTTTGCCGAAACAGGTTTATTTGCAGGTTTCTTTTTACCAGGGGATAGCTTGTTGTTTTTATCCGGAATTTATGCCGAAAAACTAGCTGCACCGTTGCGGTTTATTCCAGAAACATATTCTGATGTTACTGTGGTTGCACTTGCCATTTCATTAGCGGCAATCATTGGAAATATTTTTGGCTATTGGTTTGGAGCCACCAGCGGCAGAGGTTTATACAATAGAAAAGACGGCTTATTATTTAAGAAAAAATACCTGTATCAATCGCAAGAGTTTTTCGAAAAACACGGCGGAAAAGCCATCATCTTTGCCCGATTTTTACCGGTAGTTCGCACCTTTGTTCCCATTATTGCCGGAATCGTACATATGCCTAAAAGTAAGTTCATGCTTTTTAACGTATTGAGCTCGTTCTTGTGGTCTTTTATCTTAGTTTTTGCAGGGCATTATTTATACGCCTTTTTCAATGATGAATTTGGTATCGATTTGAAAAAACACATCGAAACCATTATTTTAATTTTAATTGCCATTACTTCATTTCCTTTGATTATGAAAGCAATTAAGGCGAGGAGAAATCATACAAATACTGAAATAAAATAATGCAACTCAGTTATTGGGAAATAAAAAATTGGTTTACCAACGTCGATTTTACCATCGTAGGCAGTGGCATTGTAGGTTTGCATGCGGCTCTAGCGTTGCGCGAACGTTTTCCTTCGGCTAAAATTTTAGTACTTGAAAAAGGCGTTTTACCCCAAGGCGCCAGTACAAAAAACGCTGGTTTTGCTTGTTTTGGCAGTTTATCCGAAATCATAGACGATTTAAAAACCCACACCGAAGAAGAAGTTTTACAACTCATTCAAAAACGATATGCTGGATTACAATTGCTCCGGAAAAATCTCGGCGATGCAGCTCTAGATTTAAAACCATTTGGCGGTTATGAGTTGTTTCTAAAGAGTGACCTATCAAGCTACGAAAAGTGTTTGCAAAAAATGCCGTTTATCAATGAGCTTCTAAGACCCTATTTTAAATCGGATGTTTTTTCAAAACAAGTTGATCGATTTCAATTTGCAGACATAACAGAATATCTCATTTTTAACCCGTTTGAAGCTCAAATTGATACCGGAAACATGATGCAAGCGCTACTCAAAAAAGTGCATCAAAATGATATTTTGATTTTGAACAATCAGACGGTATCCCATTTTCAAGAACTGAATGATGGTGTTGAGGTGGTAACGAATGGAATTACATTCAAGACAAACAAGTTGATATTTACCACAAACGGTTTTGCATCACAATTGACCCATAATCAAGTGCAACCCGCAAGAGCCCAAGTTTTAATCACAAAACCTATTCCTAATTTTGACATCAAAGGTACCTTTCATTTAGATCAAGGGTATTATTACTTTAGAAACATCAATGATAGAATTTTATTAGGTGGCGGAAGAAATTTAGATTTTGATGGCGAAACTACTACATCACACGATACGACAGAATTGATTCAAAATCATTTGGAAGAATTATTAAAAAATGTAATTTTACCACAAACACAATTTGAAATTGACCATCGATGGAGTGGTACTATGGGCATTGGAGCACATAAAAAACCTATTGTTGAACAACTATCAAATCATGTTTATTGTGGGGTGAGAATGGGCGGCATGGGCGTTGCAATAGGAAGTATAATAGGTCAAGAAGTAGCAGATTTAATTTAAAATATGGCAAAAAAGATAACATCAAAGAAAGCATCAAAACCCGCAGTAAAA
Organism: uncultured Bacteroidota bacterium; assembly: GCA_903889745.1. Classification (GTDB taxonomy): domain Bacteria; phylum Bacteroidota; class Bacteroidia; order Flavobacteriales; family Flavobacteriaceae; genus Flavobacterium. The sequence goes on from CAISYO010000018.1 coordinate 9,583, forward strand.
CGAACTACCGGTCAAAAAATAAAACGCTTCTTATGGTTGGCCTTTTTATGGTTCAACGGCATTAACTTTTTAATAGTTTTGTTGTTCAAGTTTGTACCAGTGCCATTTACGCCTTTAATGGGTATTCGTGCTATGGAACACAAAAAAGAAGGAAGAGAAATGACTTGTAGCCATGAATGGGTGCCTATAGATGAAATTTCCTTAAACCTTCAAAAAGCTGTTATTGCTAGCGAAGATGGTCGTTTTCTAGACCATTGGGGATTTGATTTTGAAGCCATGCAAAAAGCGTTTAAAAGCAATCAAAAAGGTAAAAAAATAAAAGGCGGAAGCACTATTTCGCAACAAACGGCAAAAAATGTGTTTTTATGGCAGGGCAGAAGTTATGTGCGTAAAGCCCTAGAAGCTTATTATACTGTTTTAATCGAATTGGTTTGGGGTAAAAAACGCATCATGGAAGTGTATTTAAACAGCATAGAAATGGGCGATGGTGTTTATGGTGCCGAAGAAGCTGCAAAGCATTGGTATCGAAAAGATGCTGCTAGTTTAACCCGATATGAAGCTGCTGGAATAGCCGCTATTTTACCCAATCCGAGAAAATATAAAGCATCCAATTCCTCATCATACATTAACCGAAGAAAAGCAAAAATTTCACGCTATATTCCAATGATTAATCTGGATTATTAAAACAAGGCTATTGAAAAAAACAGTATTAATTACAGGAGCAGCAAGCGGCATAGGAAAACAAACTGCCTTATTTTTTGCTGAAAAAGGTTGGACGGTAATAGCCACAATGCTTTCCTTGGCTGAAGCCGAAGAATTGTTAAATGATCCTACTATTTTTTGCTACGAATTAGATGTAACAAGTACTGAAAGTATTGCCTTAGCTCAACAAAAAATACTTAAAGACCATAAAAAAATTGACGTTATTATTAATAATGCTGGAGTTGGGTATCGAAGTTTTGTAGAACTTTCTGAAGATCAAAAAATCGATGATATAGTTAACATCAACTGGCTAGGAGTAGTTAAAGTTTGTAGAGCATTTATACCTGTTTTTAGAGCACAAAAGAGCGGTTTGTTCATTAATATTACTTCTATTGCTGGTTTAGTAAATTTACCCCTTGGCAGTTTTTATCATTCTACAAAGCAAGCGGTCGAGAGCTTTTCAGAATGCATGGCTTATGAATTATATGATTTGAATATTAAAGTATGCACCATACAATTTGGAAACGCACCTACAGCTTTTCAAAAAAATGTTACTAAATGTCCAAGTACAACAGTTGTATCCTATAATGCTTTATTAAAAAAAGTATCTGATTTATTACATAGAAAAGCCTCAAAAAACACTAACCTTACTCCGCTTATCACGCAAAAGTTATATGAGATTGCGGAGCATCCGAATCAAAAGTTTCGACGCTATACCATTGGGTTTGATGCAAATTTAATACGACTTCTAAGAAGAGTTTTAGGATACCGACTTTTTAATGTGGTAATTCGAAGATTTACTTTAAAATAATTTATTTTTTCCGTAACGTTTCTATTTTGTTGTCGTCTTATTAGAAAAAATAAAAGATGAAAGCACACGAAATTGATTACCATATTTATGGTGAAGAAATGCAATATGTAGAAATAGAACTTGATCCGCAAGAGGTGGTTGTAGCCGAAGCCGGAAGTTTTATGATGATGGAAAACGGCATTAAGATGGAAACTATTTTTGGTGATGGAAGTCAGCAAGAAGGAGGAATTTTCGGAAAATTATTATCGGCAGGAAAACGCGTTTTAACAGGCGAAAGTTTGTTCATGACGGCGTATCAAAATGTTGATTTTGGTAAACGTAAAGTTTCTTTTGCCTCACCTTATCCTGGGAAAATCGTTCCTATTGATTTACAGCAATATGGTGGAAAGTTTATCTGCCAAAAAGATTCGTTTTTATGTGCTGCCAAAGGCGTAGCAGTAGGTATTGAATTTACTAAAAAATTGGGAACAGGTTTGTTTGGAGGCGAAGGATTCATCATGCAAAAAATAGAAGGCGATGGCATGGCATTTGTACATTCTGGCGGAACGCTTGCTCGAAAAGAATTGCAAGCAGGTGAAGTTTTACGAGTAGATACCGGTTGTTTAGTAGGTTTTACGAAAGACGTGGATTATGATATCGAATTTGTGGGAGGAATCAAAAATACATTATTTGGAGGCGAAGGGATTTTCTTTGCGACCCTTCGAGGACCTGGAATTGTTTACATTCAATCGTTACCATTTACCCGCTTAGCAGATAGAATCATTGCATCGGCTCCAAAAGCAGGTGGAAGCGGAAGAGAAGAAGGAAGCCTTTTAGGCGGACTAGGCAGAATGCTTGATGGCGATAACCGATTTTAATAAAAAAACCGTTTCATTATTGAAACGGTTTTTTTATTTGAATTTTGAAATTAATTACTTCAAGTTTTTAATTCCCATATTGTACAACGTAAATACTTGCATATCTACATTTTCTTGAATGGTTGCTGCTACTGATTTTCCAGCACCATGCCCTGCGTTTACTTCAATACGAATTAACACTGGATTATCTCCAGATTGTTTTGCTTGTAACTCGGCTGCAAATTTAAAACTATGCGCTGGCACTACTCGGTCGTCATGATCTCCTGTAGTAACTAAAGTAGCAGGATAATTTGTTCCCGCTTTTACATTATGTACAGGCGAATAGCCTTTAATATATTCAAACATTTCCGCACTTTGATCAGCTGTTCCATAGTCGTAAGCCCAACCAGCACCAGCGGTAAATGTATGGTAACGTAACATATCTAAAACACCTACTGCAGGTAATGCAACCTTTATTAAATCAGGACGTTGCGTCATTACAGCACCTACTAATAATCCACCATTAGAACCGCCTTTTATAGCTAAATAATCAGATGAGGTATAGTTTTCTTTGATTAGATAATCGGCTGCAGCAATGAAATCATCAAATACGTTTTGTTTTTTAAATTGGGTTCCGGCATCGTGCCATTCTTTTCCATATTCACCACCTCCGCGTAAATTCGCGACAGCGTAAATCCCTCCATTTTCTAACCAAACTGCATTTGAAATACTAAATGCAGGAGTTAAACTTACATTAAATCCACCATAACCATATAAAATGGTTGGGTTTTTTCCGTTCAATACAGTTCCTTTTTTATAAGTAATAATCATCGGAACTTTTGTACCATCTTTAGACGTGTAAAACACTTGTTTCGATTCGTAATTTGCCGAATTGAAATCTACTTTAGGTTGTTGATATATTTGAGATTTTCCCGTTTTTGGATCAAATGTATAAATGGTATTTGGCGTTACATAATTCGTAAACGAAAAATATAATGTAGTTTCTTTTTCTTTTCCGCCAAAACCTCCAGCCGTTCCAACGCCCGGTAATTCAATATCTCTAACTAATTTTCCGTTGTAATCATATTGTTTGATAAACGAAACGGCGTCTTTCATATAACTTGCAAAAATGTAACCACTTCCCGTGTTAGGCGACAGGACATTTTTGGTTTCTGCGATGCAATCTTTCCAATTTTCTTTAGCAGGATTTGCTAAATCAAAAGTCACCACGCGTTTGTTTGGCGCTTTATAATTGGTTACCAAATAAATTTTCGATCCTTTGTTGTCTAAAACATCATTG
>CAISYO010000019.1 GCA_903889745.1 uncultured Bacteroidota bacterium
ACCTTAAACAAAAATTTAAGGTGGTTATTGCGTCGGGGCTCACCTCTTCCCTTTCCGAACAGAGAAGTTAAGCCCGATTGCGCAGATGGTACTGCAGTTATGTGGGAGAGTATGTCGCCGCCTTTCTTTTGAAAAGCCTGTTCTTTTGAACAGGCTTTTTTTTTATCTAAGTATGAATTAAAAATTAAAGGAGAAGGTTTTATAGTGTTGAAATACAACCCGACAAAAATAGCCGTGGGTGAAGTGGCAGCGCCCGAAGGGACTACAACGCAACACACGACAACTCGTCAATTAAGCACAGTTTTTGTGCTTCAAAAAAAATCCGACTTCACAAAAGTCGGATTTTGAATTTTATTTGGATGTATTATTTCAACGTGCTTGGGCAAACAAATGCGGTAAGTGGTACTGCGGTAGTGCGTATGCCTGTCATCCCTTTTTCTACATTGATCATGTTGTGGTAGCCTCGTGCTTTTAAAATTGAAGACATAATTACCGAACGGTATCCGCCAGCGCAATGTAAAAAAAAGGTTTCTTCTTTTGGTACTTCGGCTAATTGCTCGTTTACATAATCTAACGGAATATTTTTTGCCTTTTCTACATGTTCGGCCTCAAATTCGCTTGGCTTTCTCGCATCTACAATAATAGCTTCTTCATATTGTGTTGCAAACGTTTCTGGCGAAATAGAAGTAATTGCATCGGTTTCATAACCTGCTGCTTTCCATGCGTTAATGCCGCCTTTTAAATAGCCTAAGGTATGATCAAATCCTACTCTTGCTAAACGGGTAATAGTTTCGGTTTCTAAACCTTCGGGAGTTACTAATAACAAAGGTTGTTTGGTATCGCGAATTAATGCTCCAACCCATGGCGCAAATTGTCCGTGTAAACCTATGAAAATAGAGCCAGGAATGTGTGCTACCACAAATTCACTTTCGTGACGAACGTCTAAAATTAAGGCTTCAGACTGATTAGCCACTGCTTCAAATTCGTTAGGCGTTAACGCGATGTTTCCTTTGTTCATTACCTTTTCTAAGCTGTCATATCCTTGAATGTTCATCATCACATTTTGTGGAAAATAGGCTGGTGGTGGTGTTAAACCGTCTAATAATTCGGCTTTGAATTCTTCACGCGTCATATCAGCACGCAACGCATAGTTTACTTTCTTTTGGTTGCCTAAAGTATCGGTGGTTTCTTTACTCATGTTTTTTCCACAAGCACTTCCGGCACCGTGATTTGGATATACAATTAAATCATCGCTCAACGGCATAATTTTATTGCGAAGCGAATCAAATAAATGATTGGCTAATACTTCTTGGGTTAAATCTTCTACTAATTTTTGCGCCAAATCTGGTCGGCCTACATCGCCAATAAATAACGTGTCGCCTGTAATGATTCCGTGGTCTTTTCCTTCTTCATCGGTTACTAAGTAACAAGTACTTTCAAGCGTATGTCCTGGCGTATGAATGGCTTTAATAGTAACGCCTCCCAGGTTGAATTCTTGGTAATCGGTTGCAACGATGCATTCAAAATTAGGTTGAGCTGTTGGACCATACACAATTGAGGCTCCTGTTTTTTTGGACAAATCTAAATGTCCTGAAACAAAATCGGCATGAAAGTGTGTTTCAAAAATGTATTTAATTTTAGCGTTATCTTTTAGAGCTCTATCGATATAAGGTTGTACTTCGCGTAACGGATCAAATATAGCTGCTTCACCATTACTTTCAATATAATAAGCGGCGTGAGCAATGCATCCGGTATAAATTTGTTCGATTTTCATATCTGTATAATTTTTTTGTAAAAATAATTGTATTGCAGGGTTTCTGAAGTAACAAAAGTTACAATACGATTTCTTTAACTAAAATAAAGGTGGCCATAAAAAGTACAAAATAAGCAAATCCTTTCTTTAGTTGTGTTTCATTTATGTATTTATTAAGATAAATGCCAATAAAAATTCCGACAATGGATATTCCTGTAAAGGAACTTAAAAATTTCCAATCGATTGTAATAGTTTGCACATCTCCTAAAAACCCGATTAGCGAATTCATGGCAATGATGAAAAGAGAAGTGCCTACTGCTTTTTTCATCGGTAATTTAGCAAACAAAAGTAACGAAGGAATAATTAAAAAACCGCCACCAGCACCTACTAATCCAATGATAATTCCGATGGTGAATGTTTGAAAAAGTAAGGTTGATATTGCGATGTTTCCGGCTGTTTCTACTACTTCTTTTTTCTTTTTCAGCATAGAAATAGCGGCTAATACCATAATAACTGCAAAAAACACCATTAAAAAAGTACTTTTTGTAAGCATAAAGGGTTGTTCCACTATTGTATCGGGAATTAACGGTACTAAAAATCGTCTTGTAATATAAACTGCTATAAAGGAAGGTATTGCAAATAGAAAGCCGTTTTTGATGTCAACTAAACCTTTTCTGTAATTTTGAAATGCCCCAAAAGCAGAGGTTGTTCCTACTATGAATAGCGAATATGCGGTAGCAATTATTGGATCGATTAGCATTACATAAACCAAGATGGGTACGGTCAAAATTGATCCGCCACCACCTGTTAATCCTAAAATTAATCCGATGCATAATGCTCCAAAATAGCCAAATAGTTCCATCAAAATTGCAGTATTTCTATTTTATTTCGATGTAATTTTATTTTTCCTTCGATTTCCAAAGCTTTTAACAAGCGTGAAATTACTACTCTTGACGTATGCATTTCGTAGGCAATTTCTTGATGCGTGTTTTGAATTTCGGTATTGCCAATTACTTTTGCTTTATCGGTTAAATACTTATACAAGCGTTCGTCTAAATTCATGAAAGCAAGTGTGTCAATAGCTTCTAACATTTCCATCAATCGCACATTATAACTGTCAAAAACAAAGTTACGCCATGTTTTATATTTGGTCAACCAATCTTCCATTTTTTCCACCGGAATCATTAATAAAGACCCATCGGTTTCGGCAACAGCTCTAATTCTACTTTTTGCTTGTCCCATGCAACACGTTAAGGTCATGGCACATGTATCGCCACGTTCTAAGAAATACAATAACAATTCGTCTCCATTTTCATCTTCTCTCAAAATCTTAATTGCGCCATTAACTAAGAGCGGCATTGTTTTGATGTAATCGCCAATTTCAATCAAATAATCATCGGCTTTGAATTCTTTAAACGTAGCCACCTTTACAATTTCGTCAATAAGTGCTTCTTCAAAAATATAGCCGTAGGATTCAGTTAGTATTTCTTTCATAGATGAAAACTATTTTTGTAAAGATACTACTAATCTTTAAAAATCAAATGTTACTTTTGTTACACATGATTTCAATTTCAGAAAATACAGATGGAACAATATCATAAAAATAACTTTCATTCCCACACTTTTTGCGAATTTGTAGCAGTTGAAAGTCTGCCTAAAATTTTTAGTACACCAAATTATAAAAGTAAATCGTGTGAAGATTGGGAGCGCAGAAACAAAAAAAGAGCTGCTATTTTTCTTAGCTGCTCTTAGTTTTGGTTTCAAGTGGTCTGTGGAATGGAAGCTTGTAAAAGCGACTGAAACAGCCCAACGGAACAAAGCAAACGATTGTAGTGAGACCGCTTGATTGCCCTAGTAATTCTTACATAGGGGGGGGATACCTCTAGTCGAATTACATGGGTGGGGGTTTTGGTGGGGAGGGGTCCTTTGATATTATCAACATATTAAAAATTTAGCAGTATGAAATCCCGTCATAATTCTTTTCCAACTTTTTTTATATAATCGGATTGGTGTTTTATCAAGAATAATTATATTTGAAAACAAATAAGCGCAATATAAAAGCTAAAAACCTGCGCCTATCTCGCCAAATTGACAGCATACCGTTCCAAAACAAGCGAGTATAAAGAAGTTAGCAGAAACCCTACTACAAAAGAAAATATCGTTTTAGAAAGAAATATATGACATCAGAAGATTATAAAGATTGGCTTTGGTTTGCTTTTAAAAAATTCTTAAAATGGAGCTTAATTATTATTGTTGGCTCCTTTTTAATATTAATTGTTTATTTTGGAATTACATTATATTCTACAGGATTATTAGATAGCTCAAGCAAAAAAGAATTAATCGAAAATTTTAACGAAAAGGAAAAAGAAATAACAGAGCTGAAAAATTATTTTAATTCCGTTGTACCAAAAAATTTCAATGTTTACATAGAATTTAGTAGTGATAACAACATTGATTTAAAAGTTTATGAAGGCGAAAGGTCCTCAAATTCTCCAAACTATGGGCTTTTTTTGGAATGGGATATTAATCCCTACGAATATGAAGAGAAACCAGAAACAGAATATGAGAAATCTGAGTATTCTCCAAAAACGAAATCTTTAGAATTGGTAAAAAAGAAACTTAAATGGACAAATGAAACTTTTGAAAAAATCAAAGAATTGCTTGATAATGCAAATTGTATTTCAGTTAGTAATGGAGAACCATCAGAAATAGGATTTGCAAGAAGTGGAATGGGAAAATATTCATATTACATATTTGAAAATAAAATACCAGATAGTTTAAAAGCTGAATATGATAATAATTGTGAAAACATAATTTACAATGATAAAGTTGTTTTAAATTATGGAAGTGGAGCAATTGGTTCAATATGTTTTCCTGAAAGCGAATTAAAAAAATAAAGGGCATCTGCTAACAGCCGTTTGGCAAGATTGCGAAATTTGTAGTAAATTCACATTTACGTTCGCAAGAAATTTTATCTTTAACGGAAAATAATCGGTTACGAAGTTCGCAACCTCGCCAAGCGTCGGAACGTTAGTGGCAATGCCGAAACGATTCTGCAGAAAACACATTTATGAAAAAAATACATATTATATTTTTATATTTTCTTTCACTAATATTCAATTCGTGTTCTGATAAATCACTTCAAGTTTCT
>CAISYO010000020.1 GCA_903889745.1 uncultured Bacteroidota bacterium
ACCTTAAACAAAAATTTAAGGTGGTTATTGCGTCGGGGCTCACCTCTTCCCTTTCCGAACAGAGAAGTTAAGCCCGATTGCGCAGATGGTACTGCAGTTATGTGGGAGAGTATGTCGCCGCCTTTCTTTTGAAAAGCCTGTCTAGTTATAGACAGGCTTTTTTGTTATATATTATAATCATTTGTATTTTGTTTACCGAATGTCCACTGGACATTATCCTCTTAATATCAAATGCCGCCTTTAGCTTCGCTCAGTCGGGCATAGCCCTCGAGTCTTTTGAAAAGCCTGTCTAAATCTAGACAGGCTTTTTTGTTACCCATATATCGTCCCGATGGGACTACCAACTAAAAAAGCTACAATTGAACTATTGTAGCTTTTTTAGTATGAATTAAAGTTGAGAGACTTTACTAAGTGGATTATTTTTTATAAATGAAATCAAATATTGCACCAAGAGCCGTCCCAATTGCTAAACCTAATGCAATGTTTAGTGCTGAATTACCTTCACTTATTCCATAAATACTTCCAAAACATACGCCAAGTGCAGCACCAATTCCAATTCCATTACCACTTACAATTTTTTTATTTTTAACATCTTTCATAAATGATTTACTAAGAGTTCTTATTTAGTTGCAGGCATAAATTTTATAGAAACAGAATTAGTGCAAAAACGTTGCCCAGTAGTTTCTTTTGGACCATCATCAAAAACATGTCCTAAATGCCCTTCACATTTTGCACACATGACTTCGGTTCGTATCATGCCATAACTTACATCTTTTTTATAAATAACAGATCCTTTGATGGCTTGATCAAACGAAGGCCAACCGCAGTGTGAATCAAATTTTGTTTCCGAAGTAAATAATTCGTTTTCGCACGCAGCGCAAACATATATTCCTTTTTCAAAATGGTTATAATATTCGCCAGTAAAAGCAAGTTCGGTACCTTTATTTCGCAATACTTCATATTCCATTTCCGAAAGTTGTGCTTTCCATTCGGCTTCTGTTTTCTTAACGCTTGGTTCCATATTTTTTGATTCTGTTTTATTTTGTGAATTACACGATTGTAAAGCTAATGCTAAAAATACTATAAAAATGTTTTTCATAAGACTAAAGTTTAAGAGTTATGTACCATATAACTATTCAAACATAATTTCATCAGGATTATTTTCAAAGATAGAACTTTGAGCTATTCTAATTTGTTAAGTAAATAACAAATTTTCTTTTAAGTGTTTATTTCTAAATCTTTTATATAATCTTCAATTTCATAGAAAAAGCGTTCAAAAGCATCCATATTGGCATTAAAAAAGTCAAATATAGTTGTCCAAGTATTCTTGTTATTTATACTTATTTCCAATTGTTCAACCCAAATTCGGCTAATTATTTTTCCATTTTCTAAATAATAATTTCGCTCAAAAATTATATCTTCGATGTAATCTTCGATTAGTATTGATTTTAACGATTCCACTTTTTCATAATATATTTTACGTTTTTCTTCGTCTTTTGGTTCAATATCTAAAATAACTTGCGCTTTTTTATTATCTACATAAAATTTAAACGTTACATCTTTTATTTTGGTATTGTATAGTAACCATTTTCTTGGATAAGCTTCGGCAAATGCGATCCAAAAATCTTTTTTAATTTGTAGCGCTTCTTCTTTACTAAACATATTATTTATTTAAGAATGATTTTATGGAAAAATTATTATCTTTAAGATTACTAAATAAACCCAGTATGTTGTTTACTGAATTTGTAAAATTTCTTCCAAAGATAGAAAAAGAAAAATTGCTTTCTAGAGATGCACATATAAAAATGGCGCCTTTAGAGCGTATTTCGTATATGGAAGAGGAAAATTATTTAGATAAAAATCCGAAAATAGCAGCCGTATTAATGTTGTTTTATCCTAAAAATGAAATGGTTCATTTGGCCTTGATCGTTCGAAATACTTATCCTGGAGTACATTCTTCACAGATTGGTTTTCCAGGAGGAAAAGTTGAACTTTCAGACGCTAATTTAGCAGAAACAGCATTGAGAGAAACACATGAAGAAGTGGGAGTGCATCCTGATAAAGTAAAAATAATTAAAACTTTTAGCGAAATTTATATACCGCCAAGCAATTTTTTAGTAGCCCCTTTTATGGGAATTGCACATGAAGAATTGCGATTTATTCCCGATGAAACTGAAGTAAAGAAAGTATTAGAATTTTCTCTAACTGATTTTTTAGATAATAAAAGTATTACAAAAGTAAACATGTCAACCTCTTATGCAATAGATATTGAAGTACCTGCTTTTGTGGTGGATAAATATATAGTTTGGGGTGCAACCGCAATGATGATGAGCGAATTGAAAGAGGTAATAAAAAACGTTTTACCCTAATTTTCCGGTTAAATAGTTAAATGTCAGGAATCAATTTGTGATTTTATTCGATTTTACTTTTTAAAATAACTGATTTCACTACATTTGCCCTACCTATTTTGATAACACAAATAAACTATGGGATTATTTAAAAGAAATCCTTTCGGACATATATTATTTTTGAAAACGTGGTTAATTCGAATAGCTGGCTTTTTAACCCACAGACGCTATAAGAGTTTTAATAAATTGAGCATTGAAGGTTCTGAAATTATTAGGAATTTACCCGATACAAACGTATTGTTCATTTCAAATCATCAAACTTATTTTGCCGATGTTGTAGCTATGTTTCACGTTTTTAATGCGAGTATAAAAGGAAGAGAGAATAACATTAAAAATGTTTTTTATCTATGGAATCCAAAGCTAAATTTATATTATGTAGCGGCTAAGGAAACCATGCAAGAAGGGTTATTGCCACGAATTTTAGCTTATGCAGGTGCTATTACTGTTGAACGTACTTGGCGCGCAAAAGGGCAAGATGTAACTGAAAAAAAAGAAGTCAATCCTAACGATACAGAAAATATTAAAATTGCCCTGGAAGATGGTTGGGTAATTACTTTTCCGCAAGGAACTACACGATCATTTAAACCTGTAAGAAAAGGAACGGCGCATATTATTTTGCAACACAAGCCTATTGTGGTTCCTATAGTTATTGATGGTTTCCGTCGTTCGTTTGACCGAAAAGGATTACTAATCAAAAAGAAAGGAATTTTACAATCTATGGTGATTAAAGAGCCTTTAAAAATTGATTATGAAAACGCAACAGTAGATGAAGTGGTTGAAATGATCGAATATGCTATTGAGCAGCATCCTTCACTTTTAAAAGTAATTCCAGCTGAAGTACTGGATGAAAATACAAAACATGATAAAGAACGCACGTGGCGTTATTAATCTAGCTGATGTGAGATAACAAAAAAGGGATTGATATTATGCAATCCCTTTTTAGTATGATTTAAAAATCCATTTTTTGGAGTTCTTTATAGTTTTTATTCAATCGATTTAATAAAATACCATACAACAACTTATAGAAACCAAAAACTATTCCTACTACAAGTAGCATACTAAATATAAAAATAATTATAAAGCCTGTTTGCGATAGTTCTTCAGCATTTGGATTGGCTTGTCTATAACTTGCATTAAATCCATCAATAAATCCAAATGAGCCTAGAAAACTACTAATAAATACATTCCAATAAATATAGTAATTTACTATTTTACGTGTTTTAATAATGTCTTTAATTAATTTTGTCGAAGAATTTAAAACACAAATAGATTTATAATTTTTATAAAATAAAAAGATAAATCCTAAGAGAATTAAATAATTTACATTTTCAATTATGAATAAATAAGGATGTAACTTTTCAAAGTTATCCATTTCTTTATCAGCAATTACAAAACCAAAACCATTCAATACAATAAATTCTATAATGCTAATAATTAAGATCCATTTCACTAATGAAGAAGATCTTTTATGAAGCATTCCATAAATTTCTGTTTCTGTGACTTGGTCAAAAGTGTTTTCACTTTTTTTCCAATCTTTTTTTAATATTTCTAATTCATCCATGCTTACGGATTTAATATTTTTTTTAATTTTCCTTTTACACGATTCATTTTAACCCGTGCATTCACTTCAGTAATACCAAGTGTTTCTGATATTTCAGTGTAATCTTTGTCTTCTAAATACAAGAAAACAAGCGCTTTTTCAATATCATTTAATTCGCTTATAGCGCTATATAGTAATTTTAATTTTTCTTCTTCCTCAAAATTATATTCTTCTTGAGTAACCTTATGAAATGTACTATCAAACTCAATGGTATCAATGGTTCTCTTCTTTTTTCGATAAAGGGTTATAGCGGTATTTAAGCCTACTCGATAGGCCCATGTAGTAAATTTTGAATCGCCTCTAAAGTTTGGAAAAGCTTTCCACAATTGAATCGTGATTTCTTGAAACAAATCGTTATGCGCATCGGAATCAGTAGTATATAACCGACAAATTTTGTGGATTATATTCTGATTTTCTTTGAGTTGTTTAACAAAAAGCGCTTCCGATTCTGATTTCATACTAATTGGTAGTTGAATTGACTAATTTGTTACATTTTTTCATACCCAATTGCTAATCCCACAAATTTACTATAGCCTTCCATGCCGTCTTTTTGTTGGTTGGCTTTTAGGAAATTATCGTAGAAATATTCAAATAGCGTATTGATAGGTGTTTGATAATGATCCCAAAAGAGTTCGTTTTCTTCAAAATTTTTCAAAACACCTGTATTGATTTTCTCCACAAACGGTTTAGAACTTCCTTCTTTGAATACTTCTAAGTTATTCAACGCATAACGCAACGCAAAACTATAGGCCGAATATTGAAAATACAAATCCTCATTTTTAGAAGCAGTAATAAATCCGATAAAATTACATTCACTTTCACTTCCAATTCCTGTTTGATGTGCCATTTCGTGACAAGTGGTTAGGGGCGAAGTATATTTTGGTTTTAAATAATTGACTTGTGCTTCATTGGTAAACGGATTCAAATAGCCACCAAAGCCCATATAACTCAGCGGATAACTGAATAATGAAGATTTGATGCTTTTATCTTCGTAATGAAATTCGTTTAAATCAATAGGTAAGTTTGTATATCCTTTTAATGCCAGATTATAAATTTCTTCATCCGAATACGGAATTACTACGGCTACCGAATCATTTTTTGTGATTTTCAGTTGTAATTCGTTGGTTTTTAATAACATTTTTTCAGTAAACGTTTTTAATTGTTTTGCCGAATATTCTTTTTCAATTTGTAATTTTTCATGTAACGGGATGCGATAATAATTCATTCCCCAAAGCAAATGAAAGAAAAAGTAAAATACCGAAACCCAACTTAATATTGACAATCCGTTAGTTTTCCATTCTTTAAAAAAGCCAATTCTTTGCTTCCAAATCCATCGAAATAAGAGTAAAATCAGGATAAAATAGATTACATCACCTAACGAAAATGGCAACCAGCCTAATGCTTTTCTCGATACAAAAGCTAACTTCGGATAAAAACCTTTGCTGTACCAAGTTTCAACAAAATCAGGAAATAAACCAATCGTTTTCACTACGATGATTTGGATAATTAAAAATAAAGGAAGGATAAATTTTCTTTTCACAAAATTATATTTGCAATAAAATTAACTAAATAATATAGAATAGCGCATTTCTTTTTTCGTAAATTTGTTGTTTAAATTAGGAATAATGACAAAAATAACTTTAAATATTCCCGATAACGAATTGACTTTCTTTATGAAATTGATTGAAAAATTTAATTACGAAACCGTAGATAATGATGTTTCAGTTTCAGAAGAGATGAAAGTAGTTTTAGATGAAAGAAGGGCGTCCTCAAAAAAAGAAAATTTTGTTCCTTGGGAAGAAGCAAAAAAGCAAATTAACTGTTAATAAACTTCATTTCTTGAACTTGAAACTTTAAACCTGAAACAAAACACAAAAAACATTATGAGCCAAGAAATTAGAAATCTGGAACCCAAACCACTTTGGAATAAATTTGCCGATTTGAATGCTGTACCGCGTCCGTCTAAAAAAGAAGAACGTGTGATTGAATTCATGAAGAACTTTGGAACCAATTTAGGATTAGAAACGTTTGAAGACGAAATCAGAAATGTAATCATCAGAAAACCCGCAACACTAGGAATGGAAAACCGCAAACCAATTGTTCTTCAAGGGCATTTGGACATGGTACACCAAAAAAATAATGACACTACTTTTGATTTCGATACGCAAGGAATTGATATGTATGTAGATGGTGATTGGGTTCGTGCCAAAGGAACGACTCTTGGTGCCGATAATGGGCTAGGAGTAGCGATGATTATGGCAATTTTAGAATCTACAGATATCAAACACCCTGCTATTGAAGCCTTGTTTACTATCGATGAAGAAACCGGAATGACGGGCGCTTTAAATTTAAAAGGCGGCATCTTAAAAGGTGAAATTTTATTGAATATGGATACCGAAGAAGACGATGAAATCGACATCGGTTGTGCCGGAGGTATTGACGTAACCGCTACAAGAGGTTATAACGAAGAAGAAACGCCAGAAGGTTCTGTAGGGTATACTATTACCGTAAAAGGGCTACAAGGCGGACATTCGGGTATGGACATCAACAAAGGTTTAGGAAATGCCAATAAAATCATGAATCGTTTATTATTTGACGGATTTGAGAATTTTGGTTTGCAAATTGACGAAATTTCTGGTGGAAGTTTGCGTAATGCAATTCCAAGAGAAAGTGTAGCCCAAGTTATTATTGCTGGAATGTATGACGAAGCGTTTGTTTTTGACATGCAAGAAGTAATTGGCGATATCAAAAACGAATTCAAAACGATGGAACCCAATTTAACGATTGAAATTGTTAAAAACGAAATAACTCCAACGAAAGTAATGGATTTAGGCGTACAAGAAGGTTTGTTACGTGCTATTTATGCAGCACACAACGGCGTATATAGAATGTCGGCAGATATGGAAGACTTGGTGGAAACTTCGAATAATATTGCCCGTGTAATTGTGAAAGACGGACACATTTCAATTCAGAATTTAACGCGTTCATCCGTAGAAACGTCTAAAATGGATTTGGCTAATGCCTTGCGTTCTGCATACGAATTGTTTGGTTGTGAAGTGGAATTTGGCGGAAGTTACCCAGGTTGGACACCCAACGTAAACTCTGAAATTTTAGAGGTACTGACTTCTATTTACGAAAAACAAAACGGAGAAAAACCAAAAGTAGTGGCGTGTCATGCCGGATTAGAATGTGGAATTTTAGGAACGAATTATCCAAACATGGACATGATTTCTTTTGGACCAACGATTCACGGCGCACACAGCCCAGATGAAAGAGCTTCGATTAAATCGTCTCAGAAATTTTGGAAGTTTGTGTTGGAAATTTTAGAAAATATTCCGGTGAAGAATTAAGAAAATAGAAAATAGAATAAAGAAGAAATCCTGAGGTAACTCAGGATTTTTTTATTTTCAACCAAGGGAAAGGAATATTATAGTTGAATTACATTTCGCGATGGTGTGGGGCTATCTTATTATATGAAAAGCCCTTTTTTGTGTTTGGTTACTTAAGTTATGACTTTCAGTTTTAAAGAATTGTTTATTGGTTTGCTTCAAGCTTTTTAGCCATGTCGTAATATCTCACCATCATTTTAGCATATGTTTTTGAAAATGCTTCAACTTCTTCAGGTGTCATATCTTGTTTCATAATTTCTGCGTCTTTTTCAA
This sequence comes from uncultured Bacteroidota bacterium, assembly GCA_903889745.1. GTDB lineage: Bacteria > Bacteroidota > Bacteroidia > Flavobacteriales > Flavobacteriaceae > Flavobacterium. Next base: position 7,671 of record CAISYO010000020.1, read on the forward strand.
GTTGTTCCATTTTTTCTAGTAATGGTGCCATTTTCATTGTAGAAGAGGTTACGTCCGACATCATTTTCATAGCATCCGTATAACTTGGCTCTTCGCCATTTTTCTCTGCGTTCTGACCTGTAACTGCGATTTCTTCAATCATTGTAACATACTCGTCAATTACCAAGTCAAGGGTCTCAAAGTACTCTTTTACTTTTTGATTGTCAGATAGTTCAGCAGGAATTTCAGTTTTGACTTTTTCTTTGTCATTACCATTTTCAGAACCGCGACAAGCGGTCATAAAAACTGCTGTTAGTACAGCAAATACGAAAGTAATTAATGTTTTAATTTTCATTTTAATTTGTTTTAAAGTATCCTACTCTTATGGCTTTTCGGTCATGCCCCGTTTTTTAAAGTGATGGCTGGTCTTCACATGAATTGGTTACAGGTTAAATGATTACTTTATTCGAGTAAAGTGATTCAATTATATTGATTATTTTGTCTCTTGTCGTTTCATAATATTGACCATAACTTGTATTTATGTATGACAAAATAAGACAAAGCAACTAATTTTGAGTGGATATAACT
>CAISYO010000021.1 GCA_903889745.1 uncultured Bacteroidota bacterium
AAATTAAAAAGTTCAATTCTTGTAGATTCTTGAATTGTAGCCGAATTTTCAGGTGATAATTCCGTAATTAAAGGACCCTTACCAAAACCATCAATTATATAATAATAAGCTAAAGCTCTAATAAATCTGGTTTCACTTTGAAGCAGTATTTTATTAGGGGCATTAGAACTATTTAGTAATTTTAAAAATGAATTACAGTTTTGTACAGCATAATACATTCTTAAATAAAACGAAGTAAAGCTTAGGTTATTTGCATTCCAACCAGATGTAGTAGCTATTTGAGGAAATCCTGGATCATTATACCTTAATTTAGCAACGTCAGATGATACATCTTGTAAATTGGTTAAATTCCTGATAAATGAACCCGAAGCTGGATCAACATTAGGAACATGACTACTTGCTTCACCATTAGGACCTGACAAAGAAAAAATATCATATAAAGACAATAATGCTTCTTCAGTAACAGCATTACTACTCATTAAAAAGTTTTGTAAATTGCTAATTTGAGATTGAAGTTGATTTTTTATATTATCAATATACATTTTTGTAGCTGCATCCTGATTATCAATTGGGTCAGCTAAGTTTTTTATATTTTTTATGCCTAAATTAACATCTGCTGTTGCTGCACCAAAACCACTTAATGGAATATTTGGTTTGTCTAATTTTGCATTTGTAACGTTTACATCTGCAATTTTTGAGGTAGTTACGGCATTATCAGAAATTGTTGCAACTCCTGTATTTGAAATAGTTACATCGCCACTAAGTGCTACAGCAGTTGCTTCGTTTGAAGCATTTCCTACAAAAACACTTCCATCGGTAAGTGTTGTATTAGTAGAAGTTGCATTGTCTACATAATTCTTGGTAGCAGCATCTTCAGAATCTGTAGGTTCAGCCAAATTTTTAATTTGTAAATTATTTGCACCGTTATTAACTGCTAATACATCAGCTAAATTGGGTGTAGCTGCTTGAGCATTCCCTGAACTATTGGCATACAACGCATAGGGTACACTTAATAATTGCGTGGTACCCATAGCTACATAACCAGCACCTGTATTGAGTTCTATTCCCAAATAATAATTACCAGTACCCCAATTGATTGTTGAAAAATTTCCAGTTGTAGCTGTTCCAGAACCTATAATTAAATTAACTTGTCCTAAATCATCTGTAGGTACATAATGCGTTTCTGTAAAAACAGGCACACTGGTTTGCGAATTCAACATAACATTGAACTTAAAAAAAACATTTTGGTTTACTATTAAAGCACCAGCACTATTTCGAACTGTTGCTTGATAATTAAAGCCTTGTGGGGCTTGGGCATTAATTGCGATTGTAACAATGAATGCTAAAAGGGTAAATAATTTTTTCATTTTTTATAGAAAGAGTGGCTTACGTTACATTTATCTGTTTTTCATTGGTCCAAGAGCCAAAGGTATTAATCCTTAACGCAACGCACTGAGTAACCATTCGCCATGTAGCCATCGTCATAATTATATACTATACCAGTGTTGTAAAAAAGGGAGCGGTACCAAGCAACATCAATTGATCCGTTGATATTTGACGAACTCCACCAATAACCACTGGAATTTATTTGTAAAAATCCTTGACCAAAATGACGATAACCTCCAGGAAGCCCTGTAAAACCGCTAGAGTTTGTAGCTCCTGTATTTGGTGTTAGCCATTGCGCTGTACCTGTTGCTTTCATTTTTCCACCTGCATCTCCTCCTAAAAAAGTAGTTAGCGTTGTCCACTCTGTATCTGTTGGTACATGCCATCCTTGCGGGGCTAATATCTTGTTTGGTGTTGAAGGGTTATTATCGTGAATTCCTGCTACAGCATACCAGTTGTATAACTTGCCATAAGTTGTGCCATTAGAAGTAGTGTTGTTAAAATAACACCAAGCACCTGTAGTTAAATTTTCCCATGCAGTTTGATCGGTTACTTGAGGTATTGGAGTGCCATCTCTGTAGGTCGTTACATTCAAGTTGGAACTACTCCATATTTGAGAGCCAATAGCAACATTTGGAATTGTATCAGTCTTTTCGAAATCACCTACCATCCAATAATCACCTATGTAAACTATTGTATTAAGACCTCCTTTAAATTTTCCTGAAATGATTCCTGTATAGGCAGAATATAAATCGTTAGGTGCTTCATAATCTGTTACAGCAATAAAAGAACCATTTGGTTGAAGATTTACATTAGGAAATTCCTTTTGCATGACATAGATATAAATAACATCACCAAAATTACTACTATCTGGAAATACTAGTGTAGCATTGTTGGCATTTAAAGATAGAAATGAATTAGGTTGTAATTGAAATGTAGAGTTATCGTTCCAAATTTGATAATTAGACCATCCATTAAACTTCATTAATGATGAACTATTTAACCCATCTACATAACTTTTAGTAGCAGCATCTTGTGGGCTAGTAGGATTAGCTAAATTAGTAATCATTGCATTGTTAGCACTATTATTAACCGCTAAAACACTTGCTAAATTAGGAGTTGTTGCTTGAGTATTTCCAGCACTATTCGCGTACAACGCATAGGGCACACTCAATAATTGTGTGGTTCCCATTGCTATATAACCAGAACCAGTATTCAATTCAATACCTAAATAGTAGTTACCTGTTCCCCAGTTGATGGTTGAAAAGTTGCCAACTGTTGCTGTACCTTGACCAATTACGATGTTTACCTGTCCTAAATCATCCGTGGGAGTATAATGTGTTTCGCTAAAAACAGGAACGCTACTTGCGGAGTTCAACATCAAATTGAACTTGAAATAAACGTTTTGGTTCACAATTAAATCACCAGTACTGTTTCTAACTGTTGCTTGATAATTAAAGCCTTGTGGGGCTTGGGCGAAAGTAATTAGTGTAATTACTAATGCTAAAAGGGTAAATAGTTTTTTCATTAGTTCTTAATAATTTTATAAGTGTTCTTTTTGTTTGATTCTTTATTTTCAACAGTAATCAAATACATTCCTTGGGTATAGCTAGACACATCTAATGGCATTTCTTTTTCTATAGTTCCAGCATATATTTGTTTTCCATTGATATCAGCAATCTGTATTGAAAATGAATTGTATTCTGGATGGGAAACATATAAAGATTGTGAAGTTGGGTTAGGATATACCTTAATTTCTACATTTAAAGCAACATCATCAATGCTCAATGCTTGTATATCCATTGCAGGATAATATCCATTACCTAGTTGGTTACCACCAGCAGTCATTAACCCTACAACAGGTTCTCCTGTGGTCCAAGAAATTTTAAGATTGGAATTGGTTTGCGTTTTTCCAGCAGTGCCTATTACTTGCTTAGAAATGGTTTGTGAGAAGCACGTGGTGCTTACTAACAAAATGAATATCAGTTGTTTCATGATTTAATGAATTAAAAAACAAATTTAGTACTTTTAATTCAATAGGGGGGCTATCGAAGGTGAAATTTTCATGTGGGGGTTGTGACTGGGATGGGTCTACAATCATACGCATATAACAAACTAACCAAATTGGTTAGAAATTTTGGAAATAATATTTTTAGTTAAGCTGAGAAAACAATCAAAATGAGCATCTTAATGCTATTTATATTATTTATGATGCCAAGAATAGTTTTTGCATCAGAATGGTGATTTGGTTGGTGGTGTGTATACTGCATTAATTCCATGTACTTAATTTTATTTCTTGATTAAGTTAATCTGCGGCAACAAGTATTCTTTAATATCCTTATCTTTTTCAGTTAGTTTGTTAACGTACAATGTGAAAGCTCTTTTTCTAATCACATTGTTCTTGAATCCAAGTACAATTGGGTTCATCATGTATCGATTGGTACTGACGTTTATAATCAACCGCATTTCAACAAGCTTCTTTATCGCTTCTCTCATAGCTGATGATGATGCTTTATATCCTGTAGCCTTGCAGAACTCTTCGTAATTATGCTTAACCATTGAATCCGTTCGAAACTCAAGTGTTTCTTCGTTGAGCAAGTAATACAAGATGTACAGAAAGACGTTCTTTGGATGCCCAGCTAGATGAACCAAATACAACAATGCTTCATCCGAGAGACTGATTGTCTGATTAGACAAATAAACAGCATCACTGTTAGCTGTGGTTATTATTGCTTCTGGATTGGATGTATCCTTTACTAAAAGATGCACAGTATCCTTATGGTATTGAGGCTTACCTGTTTCGTTTACTATTTTAGAGCTAGACACCTTTTCGCGTTTACCAGCAACGTGTTTAAATGTGTTGACTTGCTCTTTGGTAAGATGATAATCGTTAATCATGCTTTTACTGAAGACAGCGAAATCTTTGTGTATAGAAGATGAAATGACTCTTGAACTTGTTTTTTTCTTTGACATATGGATAATATTTTATAAAATTGCAATGATAAGCTTTGAACAATGATAAGCTGGTAAAATGTTTGCCTTACCAGAGAACATCGATAAGTGGTCTAAATTAATAGTCAAGTTGTATCGACAATCTTTTATACATATACCAAAATTAGGGTTTAATTTCATTAAAAGCAAGGGCTACAGAAGAAAAATAGGGGTATATTAGACCCATTAAAATGGCAAAAAACTACATCAAAATAAAAGCAAGCCTCACTCACCAAGGCAAAACAGTTAATCCAGACATCAGTTTTATGGTGGATGGACACACTGTACATCACAACTTCCAACACATAATTCTCGAGCTAAAATTGAATGCCACAGGAATATCGTTTTTGAACTACATCTGTGAAATGATGAATCCTGACAACACAATTTTACTTAATGGCTCATTTAAGGCTGAATACATTGCATTTGCTGAAAAGGTAACAAGAAAACCACCATCAGAAAGCAAGTTAATCAGTCTCATTAAGCAGTTCAAGGAGAAGCATTTATTAATAGAACACTTGAAGTTTCCATTATTGTACATCGTGAACCCGAAATATTTCTCAAAGGGTACTAAAATAGCACGTGAAAAACTACTTCAACGTTTGCTTAGCACCGAATATGATGGCAAAATAAACAAAGAAGCCCTGCTGAACGAACCTTTCCAGAGCTTCTTTAAGGGAAAATAGATTATTGGATAACGTGCTTATGCATTGAATCAAGTACTTCAGTGTCGAATGTGTCCAAATAGATGTTTGTGATTTTGTTCCCATATTCATGTCCTAGAGCTTCTGCAATTAATTCATTAGAATAACCCAATCGTTTAGCTATTGTTCCAAACGAATGCCTTGAGGCATAACTTGTAATTGGAGTTCCAAGACAAACCTCTGCGGATAATCGCTTCAAGTATTTATTGGTTGTCTTGATCCATTGATGGATGATTTTTTTTGCTCTCACACTATCTTCAGTAACACCAAATGGAATGATTGGTAGTAGATAATCACTTCCAGGAACATACATCTGATTTATTATAGATTCTGCCTCAGGAAACAGCTTTACACTATAGTTTTTATGGGTTTTTCTTCGCTTGTATTCAATTCTTCCATCGATGATGTTTGATTGCCTTAAATAAGCTAAATCAGTGAAAGAGATTCCACGTAGATAGAAGCTCAACATGAAGTAGTTTAAAGCTTTCTTGGTTGATGTATTCTGTTCCATAGGTATCTTTGTCAGCGCTACAATATCTTCCTTTAAAACAGCTCTTTTGGCTGTCTTTTCGCTTTTGATACTAACATCATGGAATGGATAAAAAGACCTGTCAACCACCTTCATCTTTATAGCCTTATTGTAGATAGCTCGAATGGATCTAAAATAGTTTGAAACACTATTGATTTTGAGTCCTGAGGTAGTTAAATGATGACTAAACTGATCTAAGAGCTTATAGTTTACCTCAGGAAATGCTACATCTTTACCACAATATGAAATCAACCTATTCACTGCTGTTTGATAGACCATAGCATTCCCTAACCTATTCGCTTCAATCATCTGCTGAATGATTCTATTTGAGAACACTTGAAATGTTTCAGGTGCTTCATC
>CAISYO010000022.1 GCA_903889745.1 uncultured Bacteroidota bacterium
CTCTGGTTTTGGTTTTGGTGTTCGTGGCGTCGTCTTATTGCTCTGGTCAATATGAACATTTACATTAACACTTTGTTTCTGTTTTTGTTTTGTATTTGATTTTGAAAAATTGGAATTTTCAATCCAAAATTAACATCAATTGCTTTTGTTTTTCCTAATAATCCATTAACAACAGAACCCGAACCTACAAATAATGGTCCCATTCTAAGCCCAAATCCAGTTTGAAAACCAGAATATTTAACATAAGAAAATGGTAAATAAATACTTAACCATTTTGATTCATATCTTGGTGTTGCACTTACATTATTTGCTATATAATTTGAATTAGGGTTTGTGTTTTTTACCAAACTCAATTCCGTATTGAAATTCAAATATAATTTATTGCTCAAATTCCAATCGATATTAGTGCGAAGGGCTGTTGGCAAACTTACTTTAACTTTATTTTTAGTTGATGTTTCAATATAAAACGTGTCAAAATTTCCGTTTTCAAATTGATCTTCGGTTATAGTTGCATTTGCACTAAAAGTATCCACAGAAGCATCTTTATAGGTCATTGAACCAAGATCGGTTACCGAAAAACCTATTCGGTATAAATATTTATTTTGACCTTTAGAAGCATTATTTCTATTATCAGGTCGATATTCATAGGTAAATCCAATATCGCCACCAAAACCAGTTCCGTGATTATTAAAAGGCTCTTGAACATCTTCAAAACTCGTGGTATTTCCAACTTCTAATGAACCAGTTGTGGTATAAGTATTATTAGTTTGATTGAATTGAACGGTTAAATTATTTGCTTTAACATAACCCGTATTAATTCCATATAAATATTTAAGTGTAACTCCTGCTTTCAAAAAATGAGTTTCTTTATCAAAAATAACCCTAGCATACGTTCCACCCAGTTCTCCCCAAGAGTTTGAAGCAATACTAAAATTTTGATTGGTAATTGAATAATCGCCAAACGCATCATTATCATTGATACTATTAATTAAGTTACCGTCTAAATTAGTAACATGACCTATAGCTCTAACGCGAGTTGTAAAAGCAATTGTTTGATTTTTTGTGATATTAAACATAAATGAAGGACCAAGGATATCTACTTTTGTGTATAGACTATTTGATCCACTAGTATTTGTTGTATTTTCTTGAGAATATAAGTTATCATTAAACAACTCATTTAAAGAAAAGGAGTAATAACTATTGGTAAAATTTATATCGCCAGAAATTAAATTAATATCTGTTCTAAATCTTGAATCTACAATATTAGCAGGATTAGACATAACCGCATTTACACCGGCATAATTGTCATGCTGAATACCAAAAAAAGATTGAGCATTTACAATACATGTTAGCAATAATATGAATAAAGTGAGCTGTTTTTTCATTTGATTACTTTTAAATAAAATAGTTAATAAATATAATAATGAATCATGAATATTATTGCACATTAAAATAAAACATTTAGCTAAAATACTTCGCTTTCTTTTAATTTTTCTGTATTGGCTACTAATTGTAATTCGTCAATCATTTTATGCAAATTACCATTCATAAATCCATCTAAGTCGAAAATACTTAACCCAATTCTATGATCAGTGATTCTTCCTTGTGCATAATTATAGGTTCTAATTTTTGCCGAACGGTCGCCACTACTCACTTGTGAAGTACGCTTAGTTGCATCTTCAGCTTCTTTTTTTGCCAATTCTTGTTCGTATAAGCGCGAACGCAATACTTCTAACGCTTTGTCTTTGTTTTTATGTTGCGATTTTTGATCCTGACATTGCGCAACCAATCCAGTAGGAATATGTGTTAAACGTACTGCCGATTTTGTTGTATTTACCGATTGACCTCCTGGACCTGACGAACAGAAAAAATCAACACGAACATCATTCATATCAATTTGTACATCAAACTCTTCCGCTTCTGGTAATACCATTACAGTAGCTGCCGAAGTATGCACACGACCTTGTGTTTCGGTTTGTGGTACACGTTGCACACGATGAACGCCTGCTTCATATTTCAATGTTCCATAAACATCTTCACCGGTAACTTCAAAAATAACTTCTTTAAACCCGCCCGATGTTCCTTCATTCATATCAACAACCGATGTTCTCCAGCCCTTAGCATCGCAGTATTTTGTATACATTCGGTATAAATCACCTGCAAAAATAGACGCTTCATCACCGCCAGTACCCGCACGAATTTCAACCATTACGTTTTTAGCATCTTCCGGATCTTTTGGAATCAGCATGAACTTAATTTCTTCTTCTAATTGAGGTAAACGGTCTTTTGCTTCTTCTAACTGCATTTTGGCCATTTCAACCATTTCTGCATCAGAGCCATCAGCAATTATTTCATTCGCTTCGCTGATATTTCCAACCACGTTAATATACTCTTCACGCTTGTCAACTAACGCTTTTAAATCTTTATATTCTTTATTTAATTGCACGTAACGCTTTTGATCAGCAATCACATCGGGTTGAATAATCAAATCCGATATTTCGTCAAAACGTTGCTTTACATATTGTAATCTATCTAACATAGTAATCCCTTATTTATAGCGACAAAGTTACAATATTAGTTGAAAGTTTAAAAGCATTAGTGTTTAAAAGTTTTTTCAACTGAAAATCAATTCGTTATATTTTTTATTTAAAATAAGTCTAAATAAATTTTGTGATTTACATTTCTTGCAATATTTTTGTATCGTTATTTTAATTAAATCTAAATAAGATGTATAAAAATATTATTATCTCTGGTTTACTTCTATTGTCATTACAAGGTTTCGCACAAGAATCATATGAAGTATTATATGAAAACTTAGCTATTGAAAACGACACGGTTAAACGGTTAAAAGAAATGGTAATTCAAGGAAATTTATCAAATTCTAAAACAAATACCAGCAAAGCAGGGATAAAAGTAATGGATTTACCTCAAGCTGTTTCAGTAATTTCAAAAGAAGAATTAAGAAATCAACAAGTAGCAACGGTTTCAGATATTTTAAAAAACGCCAATGGAGTCTATATTATGGGAGCTACCGGTGGCTATCAAGAAGAAATTGCTTCAAGAGGATTTTCACTTTCTAGCAACAATACATTTAAAAACGGAATTCGTTATTTTAACGGAATGATGCTTGAAACAAGCGGAATAGAAAAAGTAGAGTTCTTAAAAGGTAGTGCTGCCATGTTGTATGGAAACGTTTCACCAGGCGGAATATTAAACATTATAACTAAAAAACCACGTTATCAATTTGGTGGCGAAATAGGTTTTACTAACGCTAGTTTTAATACTTATAAACCAACTTTTGATGTGTATGGAAGTTTGAATAATGCAAAATCAATTGGATTTAGATTCAATGGCGCTTATGAAAAGGCAAACAGTTTTAGAAACAATGTAAACTCTGAACGCTTTTATTTTAATCCGTCATTTGAATTTCAGTTGGGAAAAAATACCGATTTATTAATTGAAACCGATTTTACTAACGACAGTAGAACGCCTGATTTTGGGGCAGGAATTATTGATTATCAAATAGTTCCAATACCTAGAAATCGCTTTTTAGGCGTAAGTTGGGGATATTATGAAAGCAAACAAATTTCAAACACCATAACACTTTCACACAGCTTTAATTCTAATTGGAACCTTAAATTTGTCAATGGTATACGATTTTACACCACTGATTTGTTTTCCAATACTCGACCAAATTCTGGAACTAACGGAACTGTTCAAGCCAATGGAAATTGGAATAGAAGCATACAACGTACTCAAGCAAAAGATAATTATTTTATTCAGCAATTGGATCTAACAGGCGAATTTAAAACAGGTAAATTTGACCACAAAGTACTAGTTGGCGCTGATGTTGAAAATTTTAAAACACAAACAACCGTTTACAATTCTTTTGCTAATTATGACACCATAAATATTTTTGAAGATTACAATGCTGCTGCAGAACCTGTTATTCCTACGTTAAGCAAAAACACTTTAACCACTGCTCCTATTAGCCGTTTTGGATTGTATGCTCAAGATTTAATTTCGTTTTCAGAAAAATGGAAAGCTTTAGCAGGAATTCGCTACAGTTATCAAGATACAGAAAGCAATGTCTATAAATATGCAGACCTTTCAAATGCTGCAACCGTTAATAATGATGGTGCTTTTTCTCCAAAATTTGGCATTATTTATCAACCTACAAAAAATCATACTTTATTTGCTACTTATACTAATTCATTTGAGCTAAACTCAGGACAAAATGAAAGTGGCACTAGCCTAGATCCTTCAATTGTTGATCAATTTGAAGTGGGTGTAAAAAATATTTTATTCAAAAATAAATTGTTTTTAAACGTTACATTGTATCAAATATATAATGACAAATTTTACCAACAATCGCTTTCAAACGGCAATACTTATTCTTATATAAAAGTGTTAGCAGGTGAAGTAACCAGTAAGGGAGTTGAAATTGACATTACTGCAACTCCTATTAACGGATTATCAATAATTGCGGGCTACAGTTTTAATGAAACAAAATTTGGCGCCAGTAACTATTATATTCCGGGAAGTCAGTTGCGCTACAACCCTAAAAAAACCGCTAATTTAAGTGCCAATTACCAATTTAAAAACGGTCGATTTAAAAATTTAAACATAGGCATCATTAACACCTATTTTGGGGAACGCTATGCTGGAAGATCTACTCGTGCCCAAGTTGCAAACGACAGCAGAAAGTTGATTTATTTATCTGATTTTTTTCAATCTGATTTAACCGTAAGTTATTCCTTCAATAAATTTACTTTACGTTCTAAATTGAGTAATGTTTTTAACGAATTAAATTACAATGTACACGATGATAACAGTCTAAATCCTATTGCGCCAAGAAATTATTCCATCTCTTTAAACTATACTTTTTAATCGTATATGAAAGCACAAAAATTAGTGAGAGATCTACACCGCGATTTTGGCTACTTCTACGTAGGATTAATCATTTCATTTGCTTTTTCAGGCATTTTAATGAACCATAGAGAACATTGGCATCCCGAAAAATATACAATAGAAACGAAAAACATTAACGTACAATTACCCGATGAAAACCAAATTACCGAAGCTTACGCCGAAAATTTAGGAAAGCAAATGGGCATCAATGATAAAATGCGACGCCATACTGAAAAAAAGGCACGTTTAAAATTTCGTTTGAAAAGCACGATGTAGAAATTGATATGAAAACGGGTAAAGGCGAAATTGTAACCTTTAACAAAACCCCAATCATTAGCCAAACGATGAAGCTACATAAAAATACCTCCAACTGGTGGATTTACTACTCTGATATTTTTGGGATTTCATTAATCTTAATTGCCATAACAGGGACAATGATGCTCACTCACGGCAAATACACCTTTAAACAACGCGGCTGGAAACTAGCCCTAGCCGGAATTATATTTCCCATCATAGTTTTACTTATACTAAGTTAATTAAAAGGTTCACGAGAGTGGATTTAAATAATTAAAATTCAATTGA
>CAISYO010000023.1 GCA_903889745.1 uncultured Bacteroidota bacterium
AAGAAAAGTTTTATCAGAATTAATAGTAAAATACCAAGAAAGCCTTACTTATTTTAGTAACTATAAAATAGCTGAACAATATTATTATGCATCCGATATTGTTTCAGACATTGAGCAATATAGAGGCTTACTTGAAATTGCTAAAAATGCTAAGGATATGCCGTTTTATGAAAAAGAAAAAGTTAAGTTTAATAATTTCAATAAGCGATTTGCTGTTTTTAATCGGAAAATGGAATAATTAAAATTGATAAAATAATTAAATGTGCCAATGGAATTAAATCTCTATTGGTACATTTTTTTATACTAAAATATTCGTTGAAATATAAAAACACAAAAGCAACCACTAAAAAGTTATAGCGGAAAATTTAACTGAAATAACAGCAATTAAAAAAGTAATGGATTAGTGTTTGATGTAAGGATGTCTTAAATCGAACATCATTTAGAGCTAAGTCTAGGGGTTATGCTTGCTCTTGTACTAATGAAATTAAAGTGTTGGCATCAAGTTCGCCACTTTGTCTCCAAACCATTTGACCTTCTTTATAAATCATCAATGTAGGTAACCCTTTTATTCGAAGGGCATCGGCTAATTCCTGATTTTTATCCACATCAATTTTAATTACTCGGGCTTTATCCCCTAATGCAGCGGCTACATGACGAATTACTTCATTCATTGCAACTGAAGGTTCATTCCACTCTGTAAAAAAATCTATCAATACTGGTACTTGAGCATCGATAAGTTCTCCAAATTTTGACATAAATTGAATTTATTAGTATCAAAAATAATATTTTTCACACGAAAATATTATACAAATGTAGTATTTTTAATGAATTACACTACTTTTTCTCCTTTTTTTAGTTCAATAACCGTAATTTCAGGCATAATTCCTACCCTTCCTGGATAGGCATGAAAGCCAAATCCACGATTTACATAGACGTATCTTCCTGCATTTTCATATAATCCGGCCCATTGTTTATATACATATTGCACAGGGCTCCATTTGATCCATCCCGGTATTTCAATACCAAATTGCATGCCATGCGTATGACCCGAAAGGGTTAAATGATAATGATTTTCATGGTGCTGAATCTTTTCATCCCAATGACTTGGATCGTGACTCATTACAATTTTAAAATCATCTTTCGTTAAACCTTGTGAAGCCAAATTCAAATCGCCTCGCTCTCCAAATTTTCTCCCCCAGTTTTCTACTCCAACGATTACCAACTCTTGATTGCTATTCTCAATCTTAACGTGTTCATTGAGTAATAATTTAAAATCAATTTTACGATGGATGTCTTTTATCGCTTCAAAATTGGCTTGCTTTTCTGCTTTCGAACTCCAATCTACATATTCGCCATAATCATGATTGCCTAAAATAGAGAATTTTCCAAATTTAGGATCATGAATACCTTTAAAAGTTTCAATCCAAGGATCTATTTCGGTTGCATGTGTATTTACAATATCGCCAGTAAATAAAACCAAATCTGAATTTTGCTCATTTATTAAATCAATCGCATATTGAATTTTATCGGCATCATCAAAACTACCGCTGTGCACATCAGAAATATGGGTTATAGTGGTTCCGTCGAAAGCTTCTGGTAAATCTGGGAAAAACAACGTTTGCTTAATTACTTTAAAATTATATTTCCCTAACGTTACTCCATAAAGCAAAGATACAAATGGAATAGCAGCAATACCTAGAGCAATTTGACTGACAAATTTTCTTCGTTCGGGCAAGAAACTTTCAGTTGTGTTTTTTGTTGCCAATGAAAATAATCCAATTACAAAACGAACAAGGTCTTCGCCAAATAATATAATTGTGATTAATAACTTTGGTAAATAAAGTAATAATAACAACCCTAATGTTAGCATCGTTTTAGGCGTTTGGCCCACTTTTCGATCAAAATGAAATAACTGATAAATTATAAATGCTATAGCTAAAGCAGAAGTAATATAATAAAATATGAAAAACCACTTTGATTTTATCAAGGTTTTAAAAGCCTGAAAAGCATAAATTTCCAAAATGGCCACAAATACTAAAAAAATAATCCAACGAATCATTAGCTCTTTTTTTTTGCAAAGTAACGCACAAGTTGTTCAAAAATCTAGATTATTAAATGAAATTTAACAAAGTGTATATGAATTAAGAATTGTATTTTTACCCTTTCAAAATAAATATCAGTTTATGGCTGCTCAAAAACGTCTTTTTCTTCTTGATGCTTATGCCCTTATTTTTAGAGGGTATTATGCTTTTATAAAAAATCCGCGTATCAATTCTAAAGGAATGGATACTTCGGCAATAATGGGTTTTATGAATTCTTTGATGGATGTTATTAAACGTGAAAAACCCGATCATTTAGCCGTTGCTTTTGATAAAGGCGGAAGCGATTATCGTTTTGAAATGTATCAAGAATACAAAGCACACCGTGATGAAACACCAGAAGCGATAAAAATTGCCGTTCCTTATATTCAAGAATTATTAAAGGCAATGCACATTCCTATTGTTGAAAAAGCAGGTTTTGAAGCCGATGATTTGATTGGAACATTGGCTAAACAAGCCGAAAAAGAAGGCTTTCAAGTGTTCATGGTTACACCAGATAAGGATTTTGCCCAATTGGTTTCGGAAAATATTTTCATGTACAAACCTGCCCGAATGGGGAACGATATCGAAATTTGGGGTATTCCTGAAGTTTTAGAAAAATTCGAAATCGAACGACCAGACCAAGTCATTGATTTCTTAGGAATGATGGGTGATGCCGCCGATAATATTCCGGGATTACCAGGCGTGGGAGAAAAAACCGCTAAAAAATTCTTGACTGAATTTGGCACTTTAGAAAATTTATTAGCCAACACGCACCAACTCAAAGGAGCTATTAAAGATAAAATCGAAGCCAATGCTGAGTTGGGAATTCTGTCTAAAAAATTAGCCACTATTCTACTCGATTGTCCGGTTACTTTTGATGCTGAAGATTACGAATTATCAAAACCCGATGTAGAGAAAACTGATGCATTGTTTCAGGAACTGGAATTTCGTCAAATGAAGGCGCAATTTGATAAGTTATATGATAGCCCCCCAACCCCCGAAGGGGGAGCTGAAGAAGAAACTGTAAAAAAAGTTGTCTCCAAAAAAACAAATGAAGAACAATTTGATTTGTTTGGTTTTTATAACGATAGTGAAGCTTCTCCTTCCCTTTTGGGGAAGGTTGGGATGGGGCTTGCAACGCTAGAAAATACCACGCATTTCTACCAAATTATTCAAGGTGATTTACCAGTAAAGTTGTTATTGCAGAATTTATTAAATCAAACTTCCGTTTGTTTTGATACCGAAACTACTGGAATTGACGCTTTGAATGCCGAATTAGTTGGAATGTCATTTTCTTTCGAAAAAGGAAAAGGATTTTATGTTCCGTTTCCCGAAAATCAGGAAGAAGTGCAACATTTGATTGAAAAATTTAGACCTTTTTTTGAAAATGAAAGCATCGAAAAAATAGGTCAGAACATAAAATACGACTTGAAAATTCTTTCGAATTACAACATGCAAGTCAAAGGAAAATTATTCGACACCATGATTGCGCATTATCTAATTAATCCTGATATGCGTCATAATATGGATGTGTTATCGGAAACGTATTTGAAATATGCACCAAAATCGATTGAAACTTTAATTGGCAAAAAAGGGAAAAATCAATTGTCGATGCGCGATGTTCCGCTGGAAGACATTAAAGAATATGCGACTGAAGATGCTGATATTACCTTCCAATTGGCAGCACATTTCCAACCTATTTTAGAAAAAGTAGGCACTAAAAAATTGTTTGACGAAATCGAAATTCCACTAGTTCCTGTTTTAGCCGATATGGAAAAAGAAGGCATTCGTTTGGATGTGGAATTTCTCAAAAGTATGTCGGTTGACATGCAAAAAGAAATCGATGCGTTTGAACAACAAATTTACGAAACTGCGGGTGAGAAATTCAACTTGGCTTCTCCAAAACAGTTGGGCGATATTTTATTCGACAAACTAAAAATTGGCGGAAACAAACAAAAGAAAACCAAAACAGGTCAATATGCCACTGGAGAAGAAGTGTTGAGTTATTTAGCAAACGAACATCAAATTGTGCGCGATATTTTAGAATGGCGTCAAATGGTGAAATTGCAAAGTACGTATATTGATGCGTTACCAAATCAGGTCGATAATAAAACAGGAAGAGTGCACACCGATTATATGCAAACAGTTGCGGCTACAGGCCGATTGAGTTCTACAAATCCTAATTTACAAAACATTCCGATTCGAACCGAAAAAGGACGATTAATTAGAAAAGCGTTCATTGCTCGTGATGAAAATTACACCTTACTTTCTGCCGATTATTCACAAATTGAATTGCGTATTATTGCGGCTTTGTGTGGTGAAGAAAACATGATAAAAGCGTTTCAAAACAACGAAGACATTCATAAAAGTACGGCTGCAAAAGTGTTCAATGTGCCTTTAGACGAAGTAACAAAAGAGCAAAGAAGTCACGCCAAAACTGTAAACTTCGGAATTATTTATGGGGTTTCGGCTTTTGGATTAAGTAATCAAACCAATTTATCTCGAAAAGAAAGCGCCGAATTAATTGAAGCGTATTATCAAACCTATCCAAAATTAAAATCGTTTATGACTTCGCAAGTAGATTTTGCAAGAGAAAACGGCTATGTAGAAACTATTTCGGGAAGAAGACGTTATTTAAAAGACATCAACTCAGCCAACGCAATTGTTCGTGGTGGCGCGGAACGAAATGCTGTGAATGCACCAATTCAAGGTTCGGCGGCAGATATTATTAAAATTGCAATGATTAACATTCATGAGAAGTTAAATGAAAAGAATCCCGACGGCTCGGGATGGAAATCAAAAATGCTATTGCAAGTCCATGATGAATTAGTATTTGACGTGCACAACTCCGAATTAGAAAAAATTCAACCGATGATCAAACACGAAATGGAAAATGCCTTCAAAATGGCAGTTCCGTTAGATGTGGAAATTGGATTGGGTAAAAACTGGTTGGAAGCGCATTAATTTTATATTAGAGAACGTAACAAAATCATTATTTTTATTACCCATAATAAATTAAATTTCAGATGAAAAAATTAGCCCTTATTTTTGCTTTAACCTATTCGTTATTTACTGTTGCGCAAGATCGCTTTCAAAAAATAGACAGTTTACTTACGTATTTAAATAAGAATGATAAATTCATGGGTTCACTATGTATTCGCGAAGGTGAAAATGTAGTATTTAATAAAGCCTACGGTTTTGCCGATGTTGAAAAAAACATTGTTGCAGATCGAATGACCAAATATAAAATTGGATCAGTTACTAAAACCTTTACAGCGGTAATGATCATGCAATTGATTGAAGAAAAAAAATTAAATCTTCAAACCAAATTAAACCGTTTTTATCCAAAAATACCAAATGCTGAAAAAATCACAATATATGATTTATTACATCATAGAACGGGTATTGTAGATTATATAAATGGTGATTCAATTACTGCAAAAAACATTTATCGTTTTCATTCCAAAGAAGAAATGATTCAAAAAATGACAGATTACAAACCACTTTTTGAACCTGGAACGAAACACGAATACAGTAATTCAAACTATAATTTATTAGGCTACATTATTGAAACGCTTACGAAAAAATCGTATGCAGAAAATATTCAAACACGAATTGTTAAAAAAGCCAACTTATTAAATACGTATTTTCCACAAGGAAAAATAGAGACTTCTGTTGGAGAAAGTTATTCTTATTTATTCAATGGAACCAAATGGGAAAAAGTGGAAGAATGGGAAAATTCTATTGCTTATTCAGCCGGGGCCATTATTTCAACTCCTGCCGATTTAACACGTTTTATGTATGCGCTTTTTGATGGAAAATTGGTCAAACCTTCTTCCTTAGAACAAATGAAAGAAATCAAAGAAGGTTATGGAAAAGCGTTAATGCAATTTCCTTTTGGTGAACGTCGTTTTTATGGTCACACGGGCGGAATAGAAAATTTTAGAGCAGTTGTAGGCTATTATCCTACTGAAAAATTAGGCATTTCATTAATTGTAAACGGGGATAATTTCAACAGAAATGATATTATGATTGGAGTGTTAAGTATTTATTACAAAATGCCGTTCCCGTTTCCAAAGTTCAACAAAATTGAGACTTCAGAACTAGTAAAATTTACTGGAACTTATTCTTCTAAAGAGTTACCTTTAAAAATGATCATTTCTGAAAAAAACGGAGACTTGATTGCACAAGCAACCGGACAAAGTGCTTTTCCATTGACTTTTAAAGAAGAAAAAACATTTATATTTGCACCCGCAGGAATCGAAATGATTTTTGGCGAAAACAGTTTTGTGTTAAAACAAGGCGGTATGAGTTTTAACTTCAGTAAAGAATAAATGAGTAATAACATAATTACTAGTATTAAAAAGGTTACAAATAGTCGTTATTTAGATTATATTGGTGTCGTTTTAGTAGTTAGTATTTCCTTTATATTAAAATACCATGAAACACTTTATGATTTTGAATGGAATCACAAAAGTTATTCTTTTTATCTTGGTTATTTTTCTATTGTAAATACTATTTTATCAATGCTGGCGACCCGATTGGTTACCAAAAAAAATAATTTTGGAAACTTAATCAGCACTTGCAATACCCTATTAAGTGGTGGAATTGATTTTTTATTAGGAAACATAGGTGCCGTTTTAACCTATCCTGTTTCATTTTTTGGAAACTACTTTGCCTTTAAAATTTGGAAAAAGAAACAATACTTGAATACTATTGATTTGATTTTTTTTAGAAATATGGGCATTGGAATACTGTTGTCTTTTGTATTGAATTATATTGCCTTTACAAATTTTTCAACTGGAGCAATTGATTGGAAGTTGTTTTTCATCATAGCTATTCCAGCCGGTATTAGTTTTGGAGGTACTTTTAATTTAGGTCGCATGTATCCCGACAATTGGTTCAACTGGCAAGTTTATAATGCATTTAAAATCGTGCAAAATTTGATGTTACTCAACATTGCAAATACCATTAAATATGTATTTTATATGGTCAATGCAATTTTAGGTTATATCACCTGGAACGATGATAAAAAAAGACAGTTATAGTCTTCTAGTAGATTCTCTTTGACGCAATTCGGTTTTAATAACAACGGTTTGATGCTGATAAAATTCGTCCTTAGTGTTTAATTTATTAATCAATAATTCAGCAGCTTTAGCTCCTATTTCTGGTGCATGCTGACTCACAGTTGACAAACTAGGCGTTAGTCTTTTAGACCAAACCCCATCGGCAAAACCAATAATATTTAATTGTTCCGGAATTTTTATCCCTTTTTTAATGGCTAATTTCATGGCCATGGTGGAAGCATGTTCGTCCAATGCAAAAACGGCATCTACTTTTTCATTTTGAAATAAACTAGCTAATTTTGTGTCAAACGACTCAATATCGTTTTCAATAACTAACAAATTATCCTCCATTTTAATTTTGTTAACCTCTAATGCTTTTTGATAACCCTCCACTCTTAATTGTCCCACACTCAAATTACCAATGGTAGAAAGTAACGCTATTTTTTTACTACCTAATTTGATTAAGTGTTGAGTAGCATCAAAAGAAGATTCAAAATCATCTACAATTACTTTATCGCAAACAATACTTTCGGATACACGATCAAACATTACAATAGGTGTTCCGCTATTAATAATTTCTTTGAAATGCTGATATTCCTTTTTGGATTGCGTTTCTTCTGCTACCGAAACTATAAAGCCGTCAATGGTGCCATTGTTTAGCATATCCATTACTTGCATTTCTTTATCGTGAGATTCATTTGAAATTCCTGTAATAACATTATATCCTTTTGCTAAGGCTTCCTTTTCAATACCACTAAATACTTTTGCGAAAAACGGATTTAATATATTCGGAATAATTACACCTATAGTATTGGTGCGTTGATTTTTTAAATTTTTTGCAATGCTATTCGGCTTGTAATTTTGCAACTTTGCATATTCTTGAATTTTTATTTTCGTAGCTTCACTAATTTCTGGACTATCACTTAATGCCTTAGAAACCGTAGAAATAGATACTTCAAACTCTTTTGCAATCTGTTTTAAGGTGGCTTTTGCTTTCATGCTTTACATTTAAAAAAGTAAAAATACGTTATTTTGGAATTAAAATACCAAAAAAACTAATAATTAGATGTAATAAAAACAGGTTCTATGTAATATTTTAGTATCCCTATTTGTATATCTAATAAATAATTGTACTTTTGCACTCCCTTTATTGGGAATGGAATGTTTAATTTAAATTAATTATTGTGAACACATTAAGCTACAAAACAGTATCAGCAAACAAGGCGACTGCAGACAAGCAGTGGATTGTTGTGGACGCTGAAGGGCATAACTTAGGTCGTTTATC
>CAISYO010000024.1 GCA_903889745.1 uncultured Bacteroidota bacterium
AATTCCGAAAAACTTTGTAATCATGAACAAACCGCCAGTCTTTCCAACACCAAATACCCAGACAGTTATTTGTACTAGAGGTCAACAAAGCAGGGCATTTGTAGGAAAGGTTTGTCCACCAGGGTGGAAAGGGTGATTTATTATAAATTTTTTAAAAAGAGTAGATACCGGCATTACAGTGATCATTTTATTACCTTTTCGGCATAGTTGAATTAGGATTCAACTATGGAAAGACTCAAAAAAGGCGATCCAGATCAAATAGGTCCATGGCAAGTAATTAACCGTCTTGGATCCGGTGGCATGGGAATTGTTTATTTGGGTACGAATGGGACTAGATCTGCCGCCATCAAAGTAGTGCGAGATTTTTTACTTGAAGACGTGAATTACAAAGCGCGATTAAACCGTGAGGTTGCAACCTTAAAAAAAGTAAAAAGTAAATTTGTTGCAGAAATTATTGATTCGGATGTTGAATCAATTCCTGCTTGGATCGCGACTAACTATGTTGATGGCCCTAGTTTGAAAACTGCGATTGAAAATGAAGGTAAACTAACAGAAGCAGATTGGATTGAGTTTGCTGTAGGAATTATTTCTGCACTAGAGGCTGTGCATAAACTAGGAGTTATTCATCGTGATATAAAACCAAATAATATTTTATTATCAAATTATGGTCCAAAGCTCATTGATTTTGGAATATCATTTTCAAACGATGCGACTTCATTAACTAAAACAGGCATTCTTACAGGAACTTCTGCTTGGTTTGCTCCTGAACAATTTTTAGATCGAACATTAACTACCGCGGTTGATATCTTTGCGGCGGGATCAATTCTCTATTTTGCTGCCACCGGAAAAATACCTTGGGGTAAAGAAGATGCATCTGTGGCACAGGTAATGAACCGAATTTTAAATGATGAACCAGAATGGAGCTCTTTAAGCAGCGACCAGGCCAAATTAATTAAAGAATTAATTCATAAGGATCCGAAAAAGAGATTAAATGCAACTAATGCGCTAATACTACTGAAATCATTACAAAATATTTCTTCTAGTTCCAGCACAGGGAATAACCAAAAAAAATTCTATCAATTAAACACAAAAATAGGTAAAGCATTTTGGGCGTTAATAAGCGTGAGCTCAATATTAGTATTTATTTTACTTATTTATTTTCCAAGTCAATCGAATCAAGAAAATTATGCAGAGAAAACAGAGAAATCTTTAACATGGTTAGTAAATATTGAGGGTGATGACAATCCAGTTAAAGGGATGAATGAAAATGTCGTTTTTTACATCTGTGATCAATCTGTGATAGAAAAATCGCTTCAAATTAAAGAGCTTACTAATCCGCCTTTGAAAACACCACTCAAGGCGATTGTTTTAGCTAAAGATTTAAGATGTGGAAAAGACTTTGACACAATTGAAATAAGCGGTATTTTAGATATTAAGAAATCACTTCGAGAATATATCATCGGTGGAGCAACGCAAGTTGGAACCGTGATTCAATATAAATTTGAAATTGAGGTAAAAAATAAATGATAATAATTAAATCCAATCGATATTTATTACAATTTGCGATAGTAGTAGTATTTCTAAGCGTTTTGGTTTATAGCCATACTGCTGCTGCCAATCAGCAACATAGTTTAGGTTACGCAACATTAGGTTTTGGTGGTGTTGAGTCTGGTCAAAAATCAGATCAGGGTTTCAAACTTGGATTTAATCCAACCGTTATTGAGGATTTGATGGAAGATGGATCACCTAATGTTTGGTCAGCCCTATACACATTAGAATTTAATTATTATATTGACCCAAATACTAAACCTTCAGGGTTTGGATTTATAAGAATTGGTCTTCAACGGAAATCAGGTGTCAATTATTTTGGGAATTTAGATTTGTTTTTTAATAAAGCAGTAACATTTGACCCAAAGAGTGCTAATTCAATGCAGAGATGTGAACTTGATTGGGGTAATGGGTGGGCGTCTGGTCAAATTTTGTTTGAAGGCCAATTAACTCGTACTGCAATTTGTTATAGCCCGATTGTTATAAACCCAGGGACGAAGTACTTCTTTGAGCTTAACCCTGATGATACCTTAGGAAATGGCTGGTGGAATGCGTTTTTAACTAATGACTCAACAAAAGAAATTTATAAAGTTGGAAGTATAAAGTTGCCTATCAAAGCTGCAGGTTTGACTTTAGACTCAAGTTATTTCAAAGTTGAATATATCGGGCCCCCAAAACCATGTGAGAAAGTCCCTATTTTAGATACTTTAATTTGGCCCGTCACAAGTAAAATCTCAAACTCAAGTTTTGCCTCTACAAAGATATTATCTCAAAAAATTGGTCCCTGTACAAAAGCTATATTTGAACCATTAGGTAGTAGTGATCCTCAAGGGGCCTATTTATTAAAATTTGGCGGCTCCGATCCAAAATCTCGAAATGGTTTAAGCACAGGGATTTCTACCAATACATCTAAGAGTTCACCAAGCACTACTCAAATCAAACCTTCGCTATCATTTATAAATATTTCCGGTAATACTCTTAATCTTTCAGTAAATGTTGGGTCTGGTGGTAGTAAACCTGATCAGATTTATTTAATG
>CAISYO010000025.1 GCA_903889745.1 uncultured Bacteroidota bacterium
AAAATACTATGCATGCATAGTATTTTTTTTTATATTTGAAAAAGTTTTGATTATATACTATGAAAGATAAAACTATAGATTATGCATTAAGAACAACCTGGCAAGCTGTTGCTAGAATGTATAACGAGGAAGCGGCAAAATATGGAGCTACCATGGCAACTGGATTTGCTTTATTAAGCATTGATAGAGAAAAAGGTTCGCCATCAACAACTTTAGGCCCAAAAATGGGAATGGAAGCCACAAGTTTAACCAGAACCTTAAAATCTATGGAAGAACGTGGATTAATAACACGTAAAAAAAATCCAACAGACGGTAGAGGGGTAATTATACAATTAACCAAAGATGGCAAAGAAAAAAGAGAACTTTCTAAAGAAACTGTACTTCGATTTAATGAAGCTGTAAGACAAAATATTAGTGAAGAAAAACTACTCCATTTTATGGAAGTAGCTGAAATCATCAACGAATTAATTATTGATAAAAAAATCTATAACGACAAATAAAACAACAAACCTATAAACATGAAACGTACTATTAAAAAAGTTGCTGTTATTGGTTCCGGAATTATGGGAAGTGGCATTGCATGTCATTTTGCCAATATTGGTGTCGAAGTCTTATTATTAGACATCGCTCCAAACGAATTAACCGAAGCCGAACAGAAAAAAGGATTGACTTTAGAAAGTAAAGCCGTTAGAAACCGATTGGTTAATGATCATTTAGGCAACGCTTTAAAATCAAAGCCCTCTCCTATTTATCATCCAAGTTTTGCGGCAAGAATTACAACAGGTAACACTACTGATGATATGTCTAAAATTGCAACTGCAGATTGGATTATTGAAGTTGTAGTAGAACGATTAGACATCAAGAAAATTGTTTTCGAACAAGTTGACAAATATAGAAAACCAGGAACTTTAGTAACATCTAACACTTCTGGTATTCCAATTCAGTTCATGAGCGAAGGAAGAAGCGAAGATTTTCAACAACATTTCTGTGGAACACACTTCTTTAACCCTGCACGTTACTTAAAATTATTTGAAATCATTCCTGGTCCAAAAACCACAAATGAAGTATTAGATTACTTGAATGGTTATGGTGAAAAATTCTTAGGAAAAACTTCAGTGGTTGCAAAAGATACTCCAGCTTTTATCGGAAATAGAATTGGAATCTTCGGAATCCAAAGTTTATTCCACCAAGTAAAAGAAATGGGATTAACGGTTGAAGAAGTTGATAAATTAACTGGTCCAGTTATTGGTCGACCAAAATCAGCTACTTTTAGAACGGTTGATGTTGTAGGTTTAGATACTTTGGTTCATGTGGCTAACGGAATTTATGAAAATTGTCCAAACGACGAAGCGCATGAATTATTCAAACTTCCAGAATTTGTTTCCAAAATGATGGAAAATAAATGGTTAGGAAGCAAAACAGGGCAAGGTTTTTATAAAAAAGAAGGTAAAGAAATTCTAACTTTAGATTTAAAAACATTAGAATATAGACCTAATAAAAAAGCCTCTTTTGCTACGTTAGAATTAACCAAAACGATTGAAAAACCAATTGATCGCTTTAAAATATTAATTACTGGAAAAGATAAAGCAGGCGAATTTTACAGAAAAAACTTCGCTTCAATGTTTCAGTATTGTTCCAATAGAATTCCTGAAATCACTGACACTTTCTACAAAATCGACGATGCAATGAAAGCTGGATTTGGTTGGGAAAACGGTCCATTCGAAATTTGGGATGCCATCGGAGTGGAAAAAGGAATCGAATTGATGAAAGCGGAAGGTTACCAACCTGCTTCTTGGGTTACTGATATGTTAGCTGCTGGAAATAGTTCTTTCTATTCAGTTAAAGATGGAGCAACACACTTTTACTCTATCACAAACAAAAAAGTAGAAAAAATTCCAGGTCAAGATGCCTTCATTATCTTAAATAATATTCGCAACAGCAAAAAAATATGGAATAATAGCGAAAGTATCATAACCGATTTAGGAGACGGAATCATCAATTTAGAGTTCACGTCAAAAATGAATTCTATCGGAGCTGGTGTTTTACAAGGAATCAATAAAGCGATTGACATAGCTGAAAAAGATTACAATGGTTTAGTCATTGGAAATCAAGGGGCTAATTTCTCTGTGGGAGCTAATTTAGGAATGATTTTCATGATGGCTGTCGAACAAGAATATGACGAATTAAACATGGCCATCAAAATGTTCCAAGACACCATGATGCGTTGCCGATATTCTGCCATTCCAGTTATTGCAGCTCCTCACGGTATGACTCTTGGTGGTGGTTGTGAATTAGTCATGCATTCTGACAGAGCTGTTGCTGCTGCAGAAACCTATATTGGATTAGTAGAATTTGGTGTGGGTGTAATTCCAGGAGGTGGAGGTTCTAAAGAAATGGCGTTAAGAGCTTCTGATTTATTCCGCAAAAACGACGTAGAATTAAATGTTTTGCAAGAATATTTCTTAACTGTGGGAATGGCAAAAGTAGCTACTTCGGCTTACGAAGGTTTCGATACTGGCGTTTTACAAAAAGGAAGAGATATTGTAGTAGTAAACAAAGACCGCCAAATTGCAACAGCAAAACAAGTAGCGTTACAAATGGCAGAACAAGGTTACACCCAACCAGTTAGAAGAAAAGATATCAAAGTATTAGGAAAACAAGCTTTAGGGATGTTCTTAGTTGGAACTGACCAAATGGAAGCGGGTAAATACATTTCTGAACACGATAAAAAAATTGCCAACAAACTAGCTTATGTAATGGCTGGTGGCGATTTATCAGAAGCAACGTTAGTTTCTGAACAATACTTATTGGATTTAGAACGAGAAGCATTTTTATCACTAACAGGTGAAAGAAAATCTTTAGAAAGAATTCAGTACATGTTAACCAAAGGGAAACCATTAAGAAATTAGTTGTAAGTATTAAGACTCAAGTATTAAGAATTAAGACAAAATAGATTATGCATAATTTTGAAAAACTAAAAATATGGCAAAAAGCAATGGATATTGCTGTTGTGGTTTATGAAATTTCACTTCTATTGCCAAATGATGAAAAGTTTAATTTAATTCATCAAATAAAAAAATGTGCTGTTTCAATTCCATCAAATATTGCTGAAGGTTCAGGAAGAAACCACAATAAAGAGTTTATTCAGTTTTTAGGAATTGCAAATGGGTCAACTTTTGAATTAATAACTCAATTAATACTTGCGAAAAGATTAAAACTTATAAATGAAGAAATTGTACAACCAGTAATTAGTCAATTGGTTGAGGTGTCAAATATGAATTTTTCTTTCCAAAAATCTCTAAAAGACAATTAATATAACGATTGGAAAGTCTTAATACTTAATACTCCAATCTTAATACAAAAAAATATGAAAACAGCATATATAGTAAAAGGATACCGTACTGCGGTAGGAAAAGCTCCAAAAGGCTTATTCCGATTCAAAAGACCAGACGAATTAGCAGCAGAAACCATCGAACACATGATGAAGGATTTGCCTAATTTCGACAAAACACGTATTGATGATGTTATGGTAGGAAATGCCATGCCTGAAGCCGAACAAGGTTTAAATGTAGCGCGTTTAATTTCATTAATGGGATTAAAAATCACCGATGTTCCTGGCGTTACAGTCAATAGATATTGTGCTTCTGGAGTAGAAACCATCGCTATGGCAACGGCTAAAATTCAATCAGGAATGGCCGATTGTATCATTGCTGGTGGAGCAGAAAGCATGAGTTTTATTCCAATGGGAGGCTACAAACCTACTCCCGATTATAAAATCACGGCTGCCGGTCACGAAGATTATTATTGGGGAATGGGTTTAACGGCTGAAGCAGTTGCAAAACAATTCAACGTTTCTCGTGCCGATCAAGATGAGTTTGCTTTTCAATCGCATATGAAAGCTTTAAAAGCACAAGCAGAAGGTAAATTCGATAAACAAATTGTGCCTATCACTGTCGAACAAATATTTGTGAATGAAAACGGTAAAAAAGAGACCAAATCATATATTGTAAATAAAGACGAAGGCCCAAGAGCTGGAACTTCAGTTGAAGCTTTAGCAGGATTAAAACCTGTTTTTGCAGCCGATGGATCGGTTACCGCAGGAAATTCTTCTCAAATGAGTGATGGCGCAGCTTTCGTATTAATCATGAGTGAGGAAATGGTGAAAGAATTAAACTTAGAACCTATTGCAAGAATGGTAAGCTATGCCGCATCAGGTGTAGAACCAAGAATCATGGGAATTGGTCCGGTTACTGCCATCCCAAAAGCATTAAAACAAGCAGGATTAAAGCAAGACCAAATCGATTTAATCGAATTAAACGAAGCCTTCGCTGCACAATCATTGGCCGTTGTTCGTGAATTAGGTTTAAATCAAGAAATCGTGAACGTTAATGGTGGTGCCATTGCTTTAGGTCACCCACTAGGTTGCACAGGTGCTAAACTATCGGTTCAATTGTTTGACGAAATGCGATTAAGAAACAGCAAATATGGTATTGTTTCAATGTGCGTAGGAACCGGTCAAGGAGCTGCTGGAGTTTTTGAATTTTTGAAGTAAAGCCCCCTAACCCCCAAAGGGGGAATATGGATTGTGGTTTTTCTTTATACTGAAGTACTAAAAATAAAATATATTGTAAAATTTAAACCCTATTGACCCCTAATAGGTTCCCCCTTTGGGGGATAGGGGGCTAATTATGTCAGATATCATCAGAGGAGGTCAATTCCTTGTTAAAGAAACAAAATGTGAAGACATCTTCACACCCGAAGATTTCAACGAAGAACAAATCATGATGCGTGATTCGGTTATCGAATTTGTAGATAAAGAATTATGGCCTCACAAAGAACGTTTTGAAAAGAAAGATTTTGCGCTTACCGAAGAAGTAATGCGTAAAGCGGGTGAATTAGGCTATTTAAGCGTTGCTGTTCCTGCTGCCTATGGTGGAATGGAAATGGGATTTGTAAATACAGTTTTAGTTTGCGATTATATTTCAGGAGCAACTGGTTCATTTTCAACAGCTTTTGGAGCGCACACTGGAATTGGAACCATGCCAATTACACTTTATGGAACAGAAGAACAAAAACAAAAATATGTACCAAAATTAGCTTCTGGCGAATGGTTTGGAGCCTATTGTTTAACTGAACCAGGTGCAGGTTCTGATGCCAATTCAGGTAAAACAAAAGCAGTACTTTCAGATGATGGTACACATTATAAAATCACGGGTGGCAAAATGTGGATATCAAATGCTGGTTTCTGTAATCTTTTCATCGTTTTTGCTCGTATCGAAGATGATAAAAACATTACAGGTTTCATAGTTGAAAATGATCCTTCTAACGGAATTTCAATGGGAGAAGAAGAACATAAATTGGGAATTCGCTCCTCTTCTACCCGTCAGGTTTTCTTTAACGAAACAAAAGTACCAGTTGAAAATATGTTGGCAGGTCGTGGCGAAGGTTTTAAAATTGCGATGAACGCTTTAAATGTGGGTCGAATTAAATTAGCCGCAGCTTGTTTAGAAGCGCAACGTAGAACTATTTCGGGAGCGGTGCAATATGCTAACGAAAGAATTCAATTTAAAACACCTATTTCTAGTTTTGGGGTAATTCAATCTAAAATTGCCGAAATGGCTACCAACTCTTATGCAGGCGAAAGTGCTACTTATAGAGCTGCTGCAGATATTGAAAATAGAATAAACATCAGAGTGAGTGAAGGAAATTCGCATCAAGAAGCCGAATTAAAAGGCGTTGAAGAATTTGCAATTGAATGTTCTATCTTAAAAGTTGCCGTTTCTGAAGATGTTCAAGCGTGTACCGATGAAGGAATTCAGATTTTTGGTGGTATGGGATTTTCAGAAGATGCACCAATGGAAAGTGCTTGGAGAGATGCTCGTATTGCTAGAATTTACGAAGGAACTAACGAAATCAATAGAATGTTATCGGTGGGAATGTTAGTAAAAAAAGCAATGAAAGGTCATGTTAATTTAATTGGTCCAGCTATGGCTGTTGCCGAAGAATTAATGGGAATTCCGTCTTTTGATATTCCTGATTATTCTGAATTATTTGCTGAAGAAAAAGAAATGATTGCCAAATTGAAAAAGGTTTTCTTAATGGTTTCTGGAGCTGCTGTCCAAAAATATGGAGCAGAATTAGAATCGCATCAACAATTATTAATGGCAGCTTCTGATATCTTGATTGAAATATATATGGCAGAAAGCACTATTCTTAGAACCGAAAAGTTAGCTAAGAAAGTAGGTCAAGAGAAAGTTCAAGAGCAAATTGCAATGGCACAGTTATATTTATATCATGCGGTTGATATCATCAATCAAAAAGGTAAAGAAGGAATTGCTTCTTTTGCAGAAGGCGATGAACAACGTATGATGTTAATGGGATTAAAACGTTTTACAAAATATACGAATATGCCAAATGTAATTGGTCTTCGTGAAAAAATTGCTGCAAAAATAATTAGCGAAAATAAATACGCTTTTTAAAACAGTAATTAATTGGTTTAGTTTGTAAAAAAACCATCCGTTTATCGGATGGTTTTTTATTATTTTAAAATCTGTGCAGCGTGCGCTTTTGTTTTTACATCCGAAATGACGTCTTCTATAATTCCAGTTTCATCAATAACAAAAGTGGTTCTGTTTATACCATCGTATTCTTTACCCATAAATTTCTTTGGTCCCCAAACTCCGAAGGCTTGAATAACCGATTTATCTTCATCGGCTAATAACGGAAAAGGTAAATCATATTTTTCAACAAACTTCAATTGCGCTTTAGCGTTATCGGCACTCACACCTAACAATGCATAATTACTTGATTGAAAACGAGCAAAATTGTCTCTTAAATCACACGCTTCGGCTGTACAACCTGGCGTGCTTGCCTTTGGATAAAAGAAAACCACTAATTTTTTACCTGTATAATCTGTCAATTTATGTGAAGTTCCATTTTGGTCCAAGCCTGAAAAATTAGGTGCTTTATCCCCTACTTTTAATGTTGTCATTTTATTTTTAGTTTAAAGTTTATAGTTTAAATTTGTTTAAAGTTATGCAATAAAATTATAAAAATGACCAAAAGCGAAAAAGTAACATTTGTTATAAATACGTTAAATGAATTATATCCCGAAATTCCGATACCGTTAGACCATAAAGATCCTTATACTTTATTGATTGCGGTGTTGCTTTCGGCACAATGCACAGATGTTCGTGTGAATCAAATTACGCCGCTTTTATTTGCCAAAGCAGATAATCCGTATGATATGATAAAAATGAGTGTGGAAGAAATTAAAGAAATCATCCGCCCATGTGGATTGTCACCAATGAAATCAAAAGGAATTCATGGTTTATCTGAAATTTTAATTGACAAATACAATGGTGAAGTACCACAAAGTTTTGAAGCTTTAGAAGCTTTACCAGCAGTCGGTCATAAAACGGCAAGTGTAGTCATGAGTCAAGCTTTTGGTGTTCCAGCGTTTCCTGTTGATACGCATATTCACCGACTAATGTATCGTTGGGGTTTAACCAATGGGAAAAATGTACAACAAACTGAAAAGGATGCCAAACGTATTTTTCCAGAAGCATGTTGGAATAATTTACATTTACAAATTATTTGGTACGGTCGTGAATACTCTCCCGCACGAGGTTGGAATTTAGAAAAAGATATAATTACTAAAACGATTGGTAGAAAAAGTGTGCTCGAAAAAGCCAAAAAATAAATAGAAAATTGTAGATAGATTAAGTAAAATGGTTGACTTCGTCGAAATGAATAAAAAGCCTGCCACAACTGATCGCAGTATGCGGGTCCATCTGCCCCTCAACCTTCCCTCGAAGCTCGCTGCCAAGACCAACGTTAGGAATTCCAGGAACTAAGAATCTAGCATCGAGTCAGTTCAACATCAAAGCCTCGTTGCTGCCTATCAGCATGCACTCATAAAAACACACGTCCGATGCAGTGAGATTCTCGACCCTCTGTCTTCCCTTGAAATTACAATAAATGGTAACGCCGGTGCTCTAACCTATTTAGAAAACTAAGCAAAAGCCAAAAGGTACCGTATATCGGTCCCCAGTAAAGAGATTGTTTTCCTGGGTAACAAAGTTCTACCTCTCTAAATAAAATCTATCCTCACCCCCTCCCATCCGGTACGACAGTCAACTCAGAATAAAGAGTTGGCGTATAATTTTAGAGAGTCCACACAAGAATCTCATTTTCGCGCCGTCGCACATAAAAAAAGTTTCAAATTTCAAGGACACTTTAAAACCCCAAACAGTTGGCAAAACACCGCCGCCTAAGTTAACCTGAGAGCAAAAACCACTTTGATTAAGCAAAGAAGGCGCGACTTCTAATTAGTGGCCGCAAACAGATTTGAGCTCACGAACTTTGCTTGCCAATTGAAAAAGGAACTCATGCCCACCTATGAAACGCTTAACTAAATGATCTATCGCAGGAATTTAGAGCTGCCCAAGGTCACACAATCCAAAATGGATCTTCTTTTTAATATTAATCAAGCCGCAAACGAAATTAACAACGAAGTACAAGTCCCAAAGTTAGATTACACTATTGGCTCTTTAGGAACATTCAGAAAGCATTTTTCTAACAAGCGCCCTACCGAGACCACGTTAGACAACTTGGGCTCTCTCATATCTAGTGAAGATAGATGCAGTCCTGCATGGCGCTTGAGCGGAAATGCAACCTTAGCTGAAGATCATTGTGTATCCCATGACGTCGCTGTCGTTAATACCCTTGAGCGGGAAGACAGCCCTTTCTTAAAGGTTACTATGCAGGAATTTGACAGCCCTGCCCAATCTAAAATAAAGGTATAAACACAGGATAAGAGCGTTGAACAAAAGGGAATA
>CAISYO010000026.1 GCA_903889745.1 uncultured Bacteroidota bacterium
ATATACTTGACATTTCACCGCATAGAGTTTACCTGGTTTCACTACAGCATTATCTGTACATACTTTCTGTTGCACTGGTCCTCACCTTTCGATGGACGGGCGTTACCCGCTATGCTACTCTTTGGTGTCCGGACTTTCCTCCCCGCAAAGCGGGGCGATAAGGCGGTCTGCAGTGCAAATTTAGAGTTTAGAATTTAGATTATTGAGCTTAATGCTAATTATTTTTATTTTACCAAGTTCTATTGTGAATAACTTGTACACAACTTCTTTTGTTTTTGGTAATATGAACTTGTTTTTTGGCGCTATGCTACATATATTTGTAATTCAATTAGCAGTATGGAACAATTTATTGTATCAGCCCGAAAATACCGTCCGCAAACATTTAAAGATGTTGTGGGGCAACAGGCTATTACCAATACGTTACTAAATGCTATTGAAACCAATCACTTGGCGCAAGCTTTATTGTTTACGGGTCCAAGAGGTGTTGGAAAAACAACTTGTGCGCGCATCTTAGCCCGAAAAATCAATCAAGAAGGTTATGATGATCCCTATGAAGATTTTTCGTTTAATGTATTTGAATTAGACGCTGCTTCAAACAATGGTGTAGATGATATTAGAAGTATTATCGACCAAGTAAGAATACCTCCCCAAACCGGAAAATATAAGGTTTATATTTTCGATGAGGTGCATATGCTATCGCAAGCTGCTTTTAATGCATTTTTGAAAACATTAGAAGAGCCACCAAAACATGCCATTTTTATTTTAGCTACTACTGAGAAACATAAAATTATTCCAACGATTTTATCGCGTTGTCAAATATTTGATTTCAAACGTATTACAGTTAAAGATGCGAAAGATCATTTAGCAGAAATTGCTAAAGAGCAAGGTGTTGAATTTGAAGACGATGCTTTACATATTATAGCCCAAAAGGCCGATGGTGCTATGCGTGATGCTTTGTCAATTTTTGATAGAGTGGTTTCTTATTGTGGTAAAAACCTTACTAGACAAGCGGTTACCGAAAATTTAAATGTATTGGATTTCGAATATTACATTCGTATCACCGATTTAATTTTAGAAAACAAAATTCCCGATTTATTAGTAGCTTATAATGATATTTTAGCAAAAGGGTTTGACGGACATCATTTTATTGCTGGACTAGCTTCACATTTTAGAGATTTATTAGTTTGTAAAAATCCTGCTACTTTACCATTATTAGAAGCTGGAGAACAGGCTCAAGCATTATATGCAGCACAATCGCATAAAGCTATGCATGATTTTCTAATCAAAGGAATCGAGTTGGCCAATGAATGTGATTTAAAATTCAAAGTAAGTCAAAATCAGCGACTTTTAGTTGAACTTTGTTTAATGCAATTAGCCTCTATCACTTTTGATGGAGAAAAAAAAAAGTAGCTAAATTTATAATCCCGGCTACATATTTTAAGAACAACTCCTACTCTATTGTTGAAGTTCCGCAAACGGAAGCACAACCTCAAGAAGAAACTACTATTGAAATTTTAGAACCTACTGAAATTAAATCAATACCAATTGAAGTTATTCCAATTGAAAAAGTAGCAATTCCAGAAATTCCAAAACCAGTTTTACCTAATTTGAATCCGACAGGAACTAAAGTTTCCGCATTTTCGTTAGCAAGTATTAAAGCCAAAAAAGAGCTTGAAGCTCAACAACAGCACCTTCAAAAACACAATGAAGAATTACCTTCTGAAACGTTTAATGAAACCGATATGTTGTTACTATGGAATAAGTTTGCTCAAAAAATGACTGATTCTGGTAAACGTTTATTAGCAACGTATATGCAAATGAACGATCCTACTTTAAACGGAACCATTATTACGCTAGAATTACCTAATCAAAGCACTAGAGAAGAATTTTTAACGGGTTGTAATGAATTATTAGGCTATTTACGTGGTAAATTACACAATCATGATATTACAATTGAAGTAGTTGTGAATGAAACAGTTGAAAATAAATATGCTTTTACCCCACAAGAAAAATTTGAACGATTAAAACAACTTAATCCAAATTTAGATTTGTTACGAAAAACATTTGATTTGGATGTTTAATCAAATCTTCCCGTAATACATCGCCTTTACAATACCATCCGATAACCCAATTTTTGGAACATAAATATTTCGAGCACCACTCCATTTCATTGCATTAAGATAAATACGAGTTGCTGGAATAATAACATCGGCACGGTCTGGATTCAAACCTAAATCTGCGATGCGTTGTTCATAAGTCATGTTATTCAATTTTTGATATTGTGCTTGTATATACATGTAAGACAGCGGTTTATCTTGATGTTTTTCTGATAATTTGAATAATTTATTAATATTTCCGCCTGAACCAATAAGTGTAATATTATCTAACGATTCTGTGTTAATTTTAATCCATTTTTCAATTTCTTCCCAAACAATGTCAGAAACCATATTGTTTAATAATCGAACCGTTCCAATTTTAAACGATTTTGAAGCAATTATTTTTCCTTCAACAAATAATGAAAATTCTGTACTTCCTCCACCAACATCAACATATAAAAACGTTTTTTCAGAATTTATAAATCGGGTTAAATCAGAAGATGCAATTATTGCAGCTTCTTTTTTTCCATCAATAATATCAATATCGATATCAGCTCTGTTTTTAATAATCTCAACAACCTCTTTTCCGTTGTATGCTTCTCGTAAAGCCGAAGTTGCACAAGCTTGATATTTTTCTACTTTATGCACTTTCATCAATAATTTAAACGCTTTCATGGCATCTACCATGCGTTCAATATTTTCATCTGTAATTTCCCCAACGGTAAACGCATCCTGACCTAAACGAATGGGAACCCTTACTAAGGAACTTTTATTAAATTGTGGGACACAATTATCTTGTTCAACTATGTTGGTTACCAGCAATCGCATGGCATTAGAACCAATATCAATTGCAGCATATTTTTTTATTGTGATCATTCCTTGTTCTGGGTTATTTAACAGTTTCTGCAATTACATCCAATTTATTTTGGTAATAATTGTACATTTCTAATTGGGCTCTAAACGGCTTTTCATCACCGCGTCTTCGGTATTTATTGGCTAAATCATTAGAATGAATTCGGGCTTTAACATTGGCCTTCCAACCTATTTCAAAGGTTTCTATCAACTCTTTTTTAATGTCTTCATCATAAATTGGACATGTAACTTCCACACGAGCATCTAAATTTCGGGTCATAAAATCGGCAGAAGAAATAAATACATCAGGATTTCCGTCATTAGCAAAAATATAAACTCGAGAATGTTCAAGATAATTATCTACAATACTTATGGCTTCGATATTTTCACTCAAGCCTTTAATTCCAGGAATCAAACAACATATACCTCTAATAATTAATTGAATTTTAACACCCGCATTACTCGCTTCATATAGTTTATCGGTCATTTTAAAATCCGAAATACTATTCATCTTTAATTTTATAAACGCTTCTTTACCTAACAAGGCGTTTGAAATTTCTCTTTCAATTAATTTATTAAATTTTCCTCTGGTATAATGTGGAGATACGATTAAATGTTTATAACGATGTACACGATAATTTACATCAAAAAAATCAAAAACATTAGAAGCATCTTTTAAAATCTCAGTATTACTAGTAAACAAAGTTACATCTGTATACACTTTAGCCGAATTTTCATTGAAATTACCCGTTGAAATTAAGCCGTATCGTTTTATTTTACTATCTTCAATTCGTTCAATAACACATATTTTACTGTGTACTTTTAACCCTTTTACTCCAAAAATAAGTTCAATACCTTCAGTTTGCATTTGTTCCGAATAGGAAATATTACTTTCTTCATCAAAACGAGCCTGTAATTCAATTTGAACGGTAACTTTTTTACCATTTTTAGCAGCGTTTATTAAGGAACTCACAATTTGAGAATTCTTAGCTAAACGATACAATGTAATTTTAATTGAAGCTACTTTTGGATCCAAAGCCGCTTCACGCAAGAATTTAATAATGTAGGAAAACGACTGATAAGGCGCGTACAATAAATAATCTTTCTTTTTAATTTTTTCTAAAATACTTCCTTCTAACGACAAACCTGAAATTGGCAAAGGAACATTTTCTTTATATAATAAATCATATCTTCCTAAATTAGGAAAGCTCATGTAATCTCTACGATTATGATATCTACCGCCAGGGATAATACTATCAGAACTGTCAATATGCATTCCTCGTAAAAAGAAATCTAAAGTGTCTTTTCCAATTGCTTGATCATAAACAAATCGAACAGGTTCACCCACGCGTCTTTCTTTAACAGATGATGAAATTTTTTCAATTAAACTTTTACTCAAGTCGCTATCAAATTCCAGCTGTGCATCACGGGTTATTTTAATCATGTGCGCCGAAATACTTTCGTAATCAAAAATATTAAATATATTATTTAGGTTATAACGTATAACATCATCTAATAGAATGATATACTGTTTTTCAGAATTTGAAGGGAGTACAACAAAACGATTGATAGTATTAGGAATTTCTACTACTGCATATCGAATTTCTTTAGCAGAATCATTTAATAGTTCACTTCCATTCATCACTAATTTAACGGCTAAATATCCTGAAGTATCTTTAAGTAATGGAAATTCTTCTAAATCATTCAACATAATGGTAACTAATGCCGGACTAACTTTTTGGATGAAATAATCATGAATAAATTTTTCTTGTTCTTTTGAAATATCCTTTTCATTGATTATGAATATATTTTCAAGTTCAAGTTTCTTTTCGATTTCGTTTAAAATACGCAAACTTTCAGATTGTTGTTCAATAACAATTTCTGTGATTTCTTTTAATAACTGCTCCGCTTTAACACCTAATATTTTTTCAGATTCAGCACTTTCAAGGCTCATTCTTCGAATAGCCGCATAACGAACTCTAAAGAATTCATCTAAATTATTTGAAAAAATGCCTAAAAACCGAAATCGATCTAACAAAGGAACATTTGAATCATTTGCTTCTTGTAGTACTCTGGCATTAAAAGTTAACCAACTTTTCTCTCGATCTATGTAACTGGTATAATTATTATTCATCTTCAATGCATTAATTGTAAAATTAGAGAAATTGAACTTTTAAGGTGCAATTTATCAACAAATAGTGTTATAAGTTTATTTTAGTTGAACAAATTAATATTGTAACGTTATAATATTGTTAATTTAAAATTAAGGTGCTAAACGATCAATTTTCCAATCAAAATTATCTTGCAATTGGTATCTAATTCGGTCATGTAAACGATTTGGACGCCCTTGCCAAAACTCAACTTCAACAGGTCTAACTAAAAATCCACCCCAATGACTTGGACGTTCAATTTCTTTCCCTTCCCATTCTTTTTCTAATGCGATCAAATTAGTTTCTAAAAGTTCTCTATTGGGAATAATTTCACTTTGAGGTGAAACTAAAGCTCCGAGTTTACTTCCGTCGGGGCGCGATGCAAAATAGTTATCCGAGATATTATCAGCTGTTTTTTCGGCTTTACCTTTAATAATAATTTGACGTTCTACCGTTGGCCAAAAGAATGACAAGCAAACATTCGGATTTTTTAAAATAGCTTTACCTTTCTCTGAATTATAATTGGTATAAAATATAAAACCTTCTTCATTAAACTTTTTAAGCAACACAACTCTAGATTTTGGAAAACCATCCAAACCTATTGTTGCCACAGTCATTGCGTTAACTTCTTCAGCAGCATTTAAATCTTCTGCTTCATAGAACCATTTATGAAATAAATTAATAGGATCTTCTGGAATTTGATGCTCTAACAAAGCACTCTTTTCATACGATTTTCTATAGTTACTTAAATCCTTCATTTTAAACTCTCAATTAGAATAACAAAGTTACAAACTCAAATGCACTTTTTTACTAAAGTAAACCATTATTTAAACCTTTTTCAATATCTTTAGTCTTACTTGTTATTAAAATTAGAATTTTGCAAGACGAAAAAGAATTTGTAATCGCCTTATTAGATCCAAAAACGCAAAATGAAGCGTTTAGAAAACTCTTGCAACTATATCAAAAACCATTGTATAATCACATTAGGGGAATCGTTCTTAATCATGATGATGCTGATGATGTATTGCAAAATACATTTATCAAAGTATATTCTAATTTAAAAACATTTAAAGGCGAATGTAAATTATTTTCATGGATGTATCGAATTGCCAAAAACGAATCCATTACTTTTTTACAACAACGTGCCAAAAAGCAAGGAATATCAAACGAAGAAGTTAAAGAAAAAGCGCTTAATAAATTAGAAAGTGATGTTTATTTTGATGGAGATGAAATTCAATTGAAGCTACAAAAAGCTATTGCGTCACTTCCAGAAAAACAGCAACTAGTTTTCAAAATGAAATATTTTGAAGAATTAAAATATGAAGAAATTTCAGAAATTCTAGGAACTTCGGTTGGGGCTTTAAAAGCAAGTTATCATATCGCAGTCAAAAAGATTGAAGAATTTTTAAAAACGAGTTAAACCTTTTTACATTAATTTTGTCTAATGAATATGAAGAATTTTGATTTAGAAAATAACGATAAAATTAGAAGCGGTTTTACTGTTCCAGAGCATTATTTTGAGCAATTTGAAGCAAAAATGATGCAACAAATTTCTATTCAAAAAACAACAGTAAATGAAGTAAAAGTAGTTTCATTATTTTACAGAAAACAAGTTTGGATGAGTAGCATTGCAGCACTAATCTTATTAGCTATTGCTATTCCTGTTTATTTTAATATGGCAAAAGAAAACAACATTGAATCACATAGTATTGAAAATTATCTTGCAGATCAGCAACATGTGAATGAAAATGAAATCATTGAGCATTTATCAGAAGAAGATATAAATGCATTGGAAAATTCACTTAGCGCTTCTACAAATGAGAATGATGCAATTGAAAATTATTTATCCGAATCAGAACATTTAGATTATATATTAAACGAATAAGATTATGAAAACAAAATTCATGTTACCTATTGTATTGGTATTACTAAGCTTTACTGCTTTTTCTCAAGGTTTTAAAGGAAAGAAAGACAAAGTAAAAGCTTTAAAAGTGGCTTATATCACCGAAGAATTAAATTTAACAACTGAAGAAGCGCAACGATTTTGGCCTATTTATAATGCATTTGATGACAAACAAGCCGAATTGCGTCATGAAAAAATGAGAGCCATTTTGGATCGATTTGAGCCAGGAAGTGTTGAAAAACTTTCAGAAAAGGAAGCTAATTCGCTTTTAGCGCAAATGGAAACAATTGAAGAAAATTTATTTGCCCTTCGTAAAAAATTCATTAAAGATTTAAACGGTGTTATAAGTGCAAAAAAAATAATCAAACTCAAAAAAGCTGAAGACGATTTTAATCGTCAATTGTTAAAGCAAATGCGAGATAAAAAAAGAGATTAGTTAGAAAACGCTCCTATTATTTGAGCGTTTTTTTATTTTATTTCAAACCGTACCAATTTATTTTTTCCCGTGGCATAAAATACTTTTTTGGATTCAAATCGAAAGGTGTAAAAATATTTATCAGCTGATATTTTAGTCCAATTTTCGCCAAGATCTTCAGAATAATAAATACCCGTTCCGCCCACTGAAACCAACTTTTTACCTTTTGATTTAGGCACAAATTGAACACAAGAAGCATACCCAAAAGCTTTGTTTTCAGCAATCAATTTCCACGTTTTACCACCATCTAATGTAATCGCTTTATTTGACCAATTTTGTTGTTGTTTTAAATAATTCCCGCCGGCAATAATTCCTATTTTATCATTATAAAAATCGGCAGTAAAAATACCGGTCATTTCTTCCCCTTGGACTATTGGAGTATCATGAACTTGCCAAGATTTGCCAAAATCATGTGAAACAAATACTCTCGATTTTTTTCCGCCAGAAACCATAAAAATCGATTTTCCGTTTACAATTAAATTGGTATTACTAGTAGCAAAAGCCGCTTCGCCTTCATAAACTTTAGGCAAATTGTCACACGATATTTTTTCCCAAGTAGTTCCTCCATCAGTTGTTTTTATAAATGACAAACAATTTTCAGTAGGATCACCCATTGCAAAACCATTCAAATCATCTACAAAATGCATACTATCGTAAAAAACCTTCTCGTTTTCTTCAGTGTATACAATAGTTTCTAGCAGCGATTTTTTATCAATTTTTATCAATTTAGCTGGGTTTCCAACAGATAAAATAAAAATGGCTTCTTTGGTTGCAGCTATACTTCTAAACTCGGTTGCAGGGTTGACTGATTGAATTGTGTGAATGTATAAAGAATCCTTTTTCTTATCATAAAAACCATATCTTCCTTTATCCATTCCCATCCAAATCTTGTCATTATCCACAAAAATAGCTCTACAACTTAATTTTGATTCCGATAAAATTTTAGATTCAAAAACTACTGGTTTATTTTGAGCAGTTGATGCAATTACAAATAGAAATGCTATAATTTGTTTCATCTTTTTGAATTTATTTTTTAGCGTAACATTGTTTATCGTCTTTTAATCATTAGTTTACATTTACAAACTTTTTATTAATAGCGAATTTAAAAATAGAATTATATCCAAAGTTAATCAATTCATTACAATAAATTAAATTATTGGTTAGCGCTTTATTATAATGAAAATAAAACCAATTAATTTGTATCTTTGCCTCCCGAATTATCGGAATGATTTAAACTATAAAATGAGATTACACAGAAATTTAGTATTCACCACAATTGATTCGCTAATGGCGATTTTTAATGAAGGAGAATATGCCGATAAAGTTGTTGCGAGAGCTTTAAAAAAAGACAAGCGTTGGGGAAGTCACGATCGAAAATTCGTGGCAGAAACCATATATGAAATTGTGCGTTGGAAAAGACTTTATGTTGAAATTGCCGAAGTAAAAGAACCATTTGACAGAGATAAAATTTGGCGCATATTTGCTGTATGGGCTGTTCTAAGAGGCTATAACCTACCCGATTGGAAATATTTTGAAGAAACACCCGTAAGAAGAATCAAAGGTAAATTTGACGAATTAACTAAAACCAGAAAATTCAAGGAGTCGATTCCTGACTGGATGGATGAATTAGGAGTTAAAGAGTTAGGTGAGGAAATTTGGACCAAAGAATTGGCTGCTCAAAACGAACAAGCAAAAGTTATATTAAGAGTTAACAAACTTAAAACGACAAAGGAAAAATTAAGAGCGCTTTTAATGGATTTGAATATTGAAACCGAGTTTCATAACGATTATCCAGATGCTTTAATTTTAACCGAAAGAGCCAATGTTTTTTTAACGGATGCGTTCAAAGACGGTTTTTTTGAAGTGCAAGATGCTTCTTCTCAGTTAGTCGCCTACTTTTTAGATGTAAAACCAGGAATGCGAGTGGTTGATACTTGTGCTGGAGCTGGCGGAAAGACGCTGCATTTGGCTTCGTTAATGGAAAATAAAGGACAATTAATTGCAATGGATTTATATGAAAGTAAATTAAAGCAATTAAAAATTAGAGCGAAACGAAATGGTGCATTTAATATTGAACCCAGAGTCATTGAAAGCACTAAAACGATAAAAAAACTACACGAAAAAGCAGATCGTGTTTTGATTGATGCTCCTTGTAGTGGATTAGGTGTTTTAAAACGAAATCCAGATAGCAAATGGAAATTACAACCAGAATTTATTGAGAATATTAAAAAAATTCAAGCCGAAGTCTTAGAAAATTATTCCAAAATCGTAAAACCAGGCGGAAAATTAGTGTATGCAACATGTTCTGTATTACCTTCAGAAAATCAAGAACAAATTAAGCATTTCTTAAGCACAGAAATAGGAAAAGAATTTACCTTTGTTCAAGACAAAAAAGTTTTGGCTCACGAAAGTGGCTTTGACGGATTTTATATGGCATTATTAGAACGAAAAAATAAATAATATGAAGAAAAACATTACCCTATTAACATTTTTATTGTGTTCATTAATTAGTTGGGCACAAATTCCTGCAGGATATTATAACACGGCAACAGGAACCGGTTTAATGCTAAAGACTCAATTAAAAAAAATTATAGATGATGTAAATGACGGATTAGCTTCTGAACATTTACATGCTGATCAAGGCTATCCTGCACTATGGACACTTTTCGTTCGACCAGCTTTTAGAGATAACTATTATGAAAATGATGGCAGTTTATTAGATATGTATTCTGAAAATCCATCTGGAACAGATCCTTATAACTACACTTCAACTTCACAACAATGTGGAAATTATACCAGTGAAGGAGATTGTTATAACAGAGAACATCTAATACCTCAGTCGTATTTTGATAATTATGCTGATGATCCCATGAAAAACGATCCATTTTTTGTGGTTCCATCAGATGGGAAAGTTAATAATGAACGAAATAATTTCCCTTTTGGAAAAGTAGGTACAGCTACTTATACTTCGCAGAATGGATCCAAAAGAGGAAATGGAATTAATTCGGGGTATGCACAAGGTTATTCTGGAACTGTATTTGAACCTCTAGATGAATTTAAAGGTGATATTGCTAGAGCTTTTTTCTATTTTGCAACCCGATATGAAGATTCTATGGATAATTTTTTTAATACATCAAATGCATCTACCTGTCAAGCAAAAAATATGTTTGATGGTTCAATAGGTCGCGTGTTTACTAACCCTTTTATTGATATTCTTGTAAAATGGCATACAGACGATCCGGTTAGTGCAAAAGAAACTGCCATTAATAATGACATTTATTATAATCATCAAACAAACAGAAATCCATACATAGATCATCCTGAATATGTAGGTATTATTTGGAATAGT
Source organism: uncultured Bacteroidota bacterium (assembly GCA_903889745.1). Lineage (GTDB taxonomy): Bacteria > Bacteroidota > Bacteroidia > Flavobacteriales > Flavobacteriaceae > Flavobacterium. The sequence goes on from CAISYO010000026.1 coordinate 10,826, forward strand.
TTTTTATCAAATAATTCATTTAAATTAGAAAATACAGTTTCAATTTATCCAAATCCTGTTAGTAATAATGAGGTTTTTATTTCAACCTTAAGTGAATTAAAATCAATTGTTTTATACAACATCAATGGACAAATCATTCAAGAAATTAAGAATCCATCGAAAATAAATGAAGCTTATAAAGTATCAAATTTACCAAAAGGATTCTATTTAATGCAATTAGCTTCTGAAAACGAATCTATTACTAAAAAAATTATGGTCGATTAGTTTTAGTTTATACCTACAAAAAAAGCCTTTTCAATTGAAGAGGCTTTTTTGTTTTCAATACTACTCCATTAATGACAATTTGCTTCAGATTGTACAAATAAACTCAAATTACTTGGTGATAAATAAGGAATATCTAATCCTAAACCTCTTATGATAAACAACATTCCAATTAAAATTGCAACTATTGGAATCATGTTTTGGATGGTTTTCCTAAAAGAAAATGAAAAAATATTTGACAGGTAAACTATTGCCGTTAATAATGGAATTGTTCCAATTCCGAACAGAATCATGTAAAGGATTCCTAAAGTTACACTCTGCATTGCAATAGCCCCAAAAATAGCTACATACACCATTCCGCAAGGAAGTAAGCCGTTTAATAATCCAATAGTAAATAACGATTTGTAACTTTTGCTTTTAAATTGTTGGCCTAAACTGGTTTTTACTTTTGTGATTAGTCTATAAACAGGTTTTGAAAAGTTGTATTTGGCAAAAATTTTTTCGGGCACTACTGCAACTACAATCATTAAAATTCCTAAAATAATAGACAGTTGTTGTTGTAAACCCGCTAAATAAAAAACCTGCAAATTTGAGTGCTGTAGCTCTTGAAGATATGGAAGTTTGTTTTATTCCAAAAAGTGAGGTTATTCATTTTTTTTCAGAAAATAACCAATTTTCAATGAATGTAATGCGCACAATTTGCGATGATCTTAAAGATGCCGATGATCACATGGTTAACATGGCTCAAAAAACAGTACGTCAAAGATTAGTTGAAACCCTACTATATTTAGAAGAAACTTTTGGAAAAAATGAAGATGGTTCACTACACATTCAATTGTCTCGTGAAGAATTAGCAGGAATGATAGGAACAGCAACGGAAAGTTGTATTAGACTCTTATCCGATTTAAACAAAAGTGGTTATATAGCATTAACTGGTAAAAAAATTACTATTGTTGATAAAAACAAACTAAAACGATTTGCTTAAAATTATAAAGTCCGCATAAGCGGATTTTTTATTTAATTTATGCACTAAGTTTAATATAGTAATATAAATTATTTTATTTTTGCAACTTGAAAATTATAATTTTAAACAAAAATAGTTAGTAATGGGAAGAGCGTTTGAATTTAGAAAAGCCCGTAAAATGAAACGTTGGTCAGCAATGGCAAAAACGTTTACCAGAATAGGAAAAGATATTGTAATGGCCGTTAAGGAAGGCGGACCAAATCCTGAAACCAACTCACGTTTAAGAGCTGTAATACAAAATGCAAAGGCAGCAAACATGCCTAAAGATAATGTAGAACGCGCTATTAAAAAAGCTTCTGACAAAGACACCGCTAACTTCAAAGAAGTGTTGTTTGAAGGTTATGCACCACACGGTATTGCTGTTTTAATTGAAACCGCTACCGATAACAATAATAGAACTGTTGCTAATATTAGAAGTTATTTCAACAAATGTAATGGTACTTTTGGGACACAAGGTTCGGTTGAATTTATGTTTGATCATACTTGTAATTTTAGAATTCCTGCTGAAGGACAAGATGTTGAGGAATTAGAATTAGAAATGATTGATTTTGGCGTAGAAGAAATCTTTGCTGACGAAGACGGAATTTTAATGTACGCTCCTTTTGAAAGCTTTGGAACCATCCAAAAAGAATTAGAAACACGTGGTTTAGAAATATTATCTTCAGGATTTGAAAGAATTCCTCAAATAACCAAAGAATTAACACCAGATCAAGTAGCTGATGTTGAAAAATTATTAGAAAAAATTGAAGAAGATGATGACGTAATGAACGTATATCATACGATGCAAGAAAGTGCTGAGTAATTCTTTTTGACTTTAAAAATACTAAATCCTCCAAGAGTACTTGCGAGGATTTTTTATATATTAGCTTATCCGAATATATTTAATCAACAATTAGTATTATAACCAAAAATGGCAAATAAGTGGGGAATTCCTAAAGAAGTAGAAGAAGCAGTCTTAAAAAGAGATTTATTTTGTGTTTATTGTGGTGTGGACTTTTCAATAAATCATCAATCAAGAAAAACAAAACCATCTTGGGAACATATTATCAATGATATTCGTTTATCATCAATTAACAATATTGCTTTGTGCTGTACTTCTTGTAATGCAAGTAAAGGCGCAAAATTACTTAAGGAATGGTTAGAAGGAATTTATTGCAAAAATAACGGAATAACAAAAGAATCAGTAGCTATGGTAGTTCAAAACGCACTAATTAATAAAAAATAGTAGTTTTAAATTCTAACAAAAAAATCCTGAGCGAAAGCTTAGGTTTTTTTTAATATATATTCAAATTACTTGATAATTTCAATTTTCAATGCTTCTTCACTGTTTACACTATCAAAGAAACCTTGCTCGTTCATCCAGTCATCACTAAATACTTTACTCATATAACGAGAGCCGTGATCTGGGAAAATAATAACCACTTTACTATTTTCATCAAATTCTCCTTCTTCCGCAAATTGTTTTACTGCTTGAAAAGCAGCTCCTGATGTATAACCTACAAATAATCCTTCTTTCTTAACAATTTCTCTTGCGGTGTGCGCACTATCTTCATCAGAAACTTTGATAAATTTATCAATTATATCAAAATCGGTAGCCGTTGGAATTAAATTTTTACCCAAACCCTCAATTTTGTAAGAATAAATTTCTTTTTCGTCAATTTCTTTGGTTTCGTGGTATTTTTTTATAACAGAACCATAAGCATCTACTCCTAAAACTTTTATAGACGGTTTTTTTTCTTTTAAATACCTTCCTATACCAGAAATAGTACCACCAGTACCACTGCAAACTACAACATGAGTCACCAATCCATTTGTTTGATCCCAAATTTCTTTTCCTGTACTGCAATAATGTGCCTCAATGTTTAGATCATTAAAGTATTGATTGATGTAAATAGAATTTGGCGTTTCTTCGTGAATTTTTTTAGCTACTTCATAATAACTCCTTGGATCGTCAGCTTTTACATTCGCAGGGCAAACGAAAACTTTTGCACCCATGCTTTTTAGCATGTCAATTTTGTCTGGCGACGATTTATCACTCACTGCCAAGATGCACTTATATCCTTTAATAATACTTATCATAGCCAAACTAAAACCGGTATTTCCAGAAGTTGTTTCTACTATAGTTGCTCCAGGTTTTAAAATTCCTTTTTCTTCAGCGCTAGATGCGCCAATTCGCCAATCATTTACCTCAGAGATCG
>CAISYO010000027.1 GCA_903889745.1 uncultured Bacteroidota bacterium
AATTAATTAATGACAAATAAAGCGCTCATATCACAAATCAAGACCAAAAAATCATTTCTTTGTATCGGTTTGGATGTAGATTTAAATAAAATTCCTAAACATTTATTAGATACAGAAGACCCAATTTTTGAATTCAACAAAGCAATTATTGATGCTACACATGATTTATGCGTATCCTATAAACCAAATACCGCTTTTTATGAGGCTTATGGTATAAAAGGTTGGCAATCATTAGAAAAAACCATCAATTATATCAACGCTAACCATCCTGAAATTTTTACTATTGCCGATGCAAAACGCGGTGATATTGGCAATACTTCTTCAATGTATGCCAAAGCCTTTTTTGAAGATTTAAATTTCGATTCGGTAACAGTAGCACCTTATATGGGAAAAGATTCGGTTGAGCCATTTTTAGCTTTTGAAAACAAACACACCATTATGCTGGCTTTAACTTCTAACGAAGGCGCTTTTGATTTTCAAACGCAAAATGTTGAAGGAAGAGAATTGTATAAAGTGGTTTTGGAAACTTCAAAATCGTGGAGAAACGCCGAAAATTTAATGTATGTAGTAGGCGCAACTAAAGCTGAATATTTCACCGAAATTAGAAAAATAGTTCCCGATAGTTTTTTATTGGTTCCAGGGGTAGGCGCTCAAGGCGGAAGCTTAGCCGAAGTTTGTAAATACGGAATGAACGAAAATGTGGGCTTATTAATTAATTCTTCGCGAGGTATTATTTATGCTTCAAACGGGACCGATTTTGCCGAGAAGGCTAGGGAAGAAGCATTGAAATTGCAACAAGAGATGGAAGAAATTTTGGTTTCAAGTTCCAAGTTTCAAGTTTAATTTGGTAACTAAAATAACTTGAAACGTGAAACAAATATTCACAGACCAAATTGGAACCCAACATACTTTTGAAAACACACCTAAACGAATAATTTCTTTAGTACCTTCTCAAACTGAACTGTTATATGATTTAGGTTTAGAAGATGCAATTGTGGGTATAACTAAATTTTGTGTGCATCCTATTCATTTTAAAGGGATTAAAACTATTGTTGGCGGTACTAAATCTGTGAAAATAGCTAAAATAAAAGCACTTCAGCCCGAAATTATCATTTGCAACAAAGAAGAGAATACGTTAGAAATCGTTCAGGAATTATCTCAAATTTGTCCTGTTTGGGTCACTGATATTGTTTCGATTGACGATAATTTGCAAATGATTCACGATTTCGGACAACTATTCAATAAACGCACCGAAGCACAAAAATGGATCGGTAAAATTAATTTTGCGCTCCAAGATTTCATGCAATTTATCAAAGACAAACCGGTTAAAAAAGCAGCTTATTTTATTTGGGCTAATCCCTACATGGTTGCTGGAAATCACACTTTTATCAACGAAATGTTACAATTGAATCATTTTGAAAATATTTATAAAAGTAATGAAGGGCGTTATCCAGAAATAGAGCTGAAAAAAATCCGTTTAGAGGGTGACCCCGATTATGTGTTCTTGTCTTCCGAACCTTTTCCGTTTAATGACGAACATGCATTTGAAATAGGGCGTTTTACACATCATGCAAAAACGGTTTTCGTTGATGGCGAAATGTTTTCTTGGTATGGTAGTCGATTAGTGCGCGCATTTGAATATTTTAAAATAGTTCATAAAAAATTTTAGTTTTATGACTTCTTTTCGTTAATTCTTTTCTTTTTAAGAATAAAAAACTACATTTGGCAAAATTAAACTATTGATTTCTTACACAATATATAAAAACGAAGCTAGCGCTGAATGGGTCACTTTTGTTCATGGAGCAGGAGGAAGTTCTTCTATATGGTTTAAGCAAATTCGTGATTTTCAAAAACATTTCAACGTGTTATTGCTTGATTTACGTGGTCATGGCAATTCAAACGAACAAATTAAAACCGCTTTTAAGCAAAAATATACGTTCAAATCAATTGCAAATGATGTTATTGAAGTAATAGACCATCTCCAAATTGAACGATCACATTTTGTTGGCATTTCATTGGGTTCAATCGTCATTCGTCAATTAGCAGAAATGTATCCTACTCGTATAAAAAGCATGATTTTAGGTGGAGCTATATTAAAAATGAATTTTCGTTCTCAAATTTTAATGCGTTTAGGAAATACCTTTAAATATGTATTGCCATACTTGGTTTTATACAAGTTCTTTGCTTTTGTAATAATGCCTAAAAAGAACCATAAAAACGCTCGACTTTTATTTATCAACGAAGCTAAAAAACTCTATCAAAAGGAATTTATTAAATGGTTTAAATTGACGGCCGAAATCAACCCGGTTTTACGTTGGTTTAGACAAGTAGAGCTAGACATTCCTACGCTTTATGTTATGGGTGAGGAAGATTATATGTTTTTACCATCGGTTAGACAAGTAGTTGCTAATCATGCAAAAACGGCCGAATTATTTGTAATACAAAATTGCGGACACGTTGTTAACGTTGAACAGCCACTTATTTTTAACGAGAAGGTGATTGGGTATTTGAAGGCGAGAAGTTAATTATTACTCCTTTTATTTTGATATATTAAAACAAAAAACTCCGACTTTCATCGGAGTGATTTTATAAACTAACCTAACCAAATAAGAAAACTCAATTCTATACTGCAAATGTCAGAAGTTTTTCTGTTATAGTGTGTTAAGGATATGTTATACTTATGTTATTGATTCTTAAATTTTTACAATTTTATTTTGTCTTGAAGCAAAAACACTTTTTTCAATAAATCACTATTTCTAGCAGGTAATTTTGTACGAATCTCTTTTTCTTCTACTGCAATCATTTTGAATACGCCCTCCATTGCTTTGTTTGTGGTGTAGTCGGTTAAGTCAGGGTTTACTTTTTTAACCAAAGGCAGACTATTGTATATTTTAATAATTTCTGACCAAACTTTATCAGCACCCACCTTAGAAAATGATTTTTTAATTACGGGATTAAACTTTGCATATAAAGGAGTGGTTGTGTTTTTTTGTAAATAGGTTGTTGCGGCATTTTCATTACCCAAAAGAATATTTTTAGCATCGGTAAAAGTCATGTTTTTTACAGCATCCACAAAAACAGGAGTCGCTTCTTTTACAGCATCTTCAGCAGCTCGGTTTAATAGTTCAATGCCTTCATCGGCTAATTTTCCCATTCCAAATTGACGTAATTTTTTATCTACAGTTTTAAGTTCTTCAGGCAACATAATTTTGACCACTTCGTTTTTTAAAAAACCATCTTTAGCAGCAAGTTTCGTTACTTGTTTTGTTATTCCGTTGTTTAATGCTTCTTTTAGTCCTTTGCTAATTTCAGTTTGACTAATTGTTGATTTAATTTTGGGAAGTTGTGCCATTAATTTTGGAGTTCCAACACCTACAATTAAAAGTAAAAAGCATAATTTTAGTACATATTTTTTCATATTTTTTATTTTTTCAAGGAAATCCAAGCAAATATAATGCCTTTTTTAAGCTATAATTAATTTAAATTTTAAAAGGATAAAAATTATTAAATTCGTAAATTGCACCCTTTAAAACGAATCAAAATTACAGATGGAACCACAAATACCTTATATTCCTATCAATAAAGTAAGAATTGTAACCGCAGCGTCGCTTTTTGACGGACACGATGCAGCCATTAACATCATGCGAAGAATTATCCAAGCTACTGGTGTAGAGGTAATTCATCTTGGACATGATAGAAGTGTTGAAGAAGTTGTAAACACTGCCATTCAAGAGGATGCAAATGCGATTGCAATGACTTCTTATCAAGGAGGTCATAATGAGTATTTCAAATACATGTACGATTTACTTAAGGAAAAAGGAGCTGGTCATATCAAAATATTTGGCGGAGGCGGAGGCGTTATCTTACCTTCAGAAATTTCAGAATTACACGAGTACGGCATCGAAAGAATTTATTCTCCAGATGATGGTCGTGC
>CAISYO010000028.1 GCA_903889745.1 uncultured Bacteroidota bacterium
GGTTATATGATATTAAAATAGCTATTGAAGAAATTGAAAGCTATTTTATTCATGAAAAAAAGGATTTTTTTGATTAAAAAAAAATCTAATTCGAAAGAGAGCAGTAGAAAGAAATATGGAGATTATTGGTGAAGCTACAAATCGAATAATTAAAAGAGATCCTTCTTTTTCATCCAAAATAAAAGATGCTAATGCAATTATTGGATTACGCAACCAAGTCATTCATGCCTATGATAATATTTCTGATGAAACTATTTGGGCAATAATTACAAATCATTTGCCTTTACTTAAAGAGGAAGTTACCCTTTTATTTGATGAAAACCATCTGCCGAATTTATAATCCATGAACAAGCCTAATCTAGAAACTTTAGAAAAATGGCACAAAGATCCTGCGAATTGGAAATGGGGCAGTTTCTATTACAACAAAGAAGATAACCGATTATTTCCGCCTAAACGTATTGCTTGTATGGGCTGGACAATAAACTTTGCCAATTGGAAATCAATTCTGGCTTTTGTGATACTTTTTAGTGCTATCTTAGTTTTACTTTGGTTCAAAAAACCATAATATTATTTCAACCCTATTTTTAATAAATCGTTTTTATCGCCATTAAAAATATTTAAATCTACCATTCCATCAATCCCCTCTATTTTTGCTTTTTCGGTGAATTGCCAAAACTGCCAATCTGATTCTAAATCATTGCGCCAAAAATTATAATTGGCAATCCAAAGCGGATATGCTGAAAACTCTTCTTTTAAAAAATCCTTGTAATAACTTTCACCTGAATAGATAATTGGTTTTACTCCATAGTGCTTTTCAACTGCAGTTAACCAATTGCGTAAACCCATTTTTAACCGTGCAACTGACTGTGTTTTAGGTAATTTTTCGATGTCTAGAACAGGTGGCAAATCTCCTTTTTGAAGCGTAACATTATTGATGAAATTAGTAGCTTGTTCTTTTGAATTTTCATTAGGACGATAATAATGATAAGCACCTCGAATCAATTGCCGTGCTTTTGCGCCATTCCAATTTTCTTCAAAACGCGAATCTATTCTGTCTTTTCCGGCAGTGGCTCTAATAAAAACATAAGACAATTCAAATGCTTCTTCAATATGATAGGTTTGTTCCCAATTGATTTTACTTTGGTATTCCGAAACATCAAATCCTATAGCTTTATCGTCGTGTTTGTGTAATACTTCATAGATTCTAATATCGGCTAATTTTCGTTCATCGGCCGATAATTCATTGGCATATTTATCGGTTTTAAATCCGAGATAATACAAAAAACCATCTCGAAATTTATATATTCCAACACCAATAATTAGCATTAAAAACAAAGAAAAAATAGCAGTAAACCATTTTCCAAAAAAACGCGATTGCCTTTTTTTAATAACTCGTCTCCTTTTAACCGGGTGTGCCATTAATTTTTAACCAAAAACGTATTGTTTATCACCGATAACAAAACATAAAGTAAAATTATAATTGGTAAGGCGGTGAAACCTAAAAACAATAACAAAGTAGCTGCTATTGTTAAAAAGAAAACTTGCAATTTGTTTTTATCCCAACTAAAATCTTTGATTTTCAATGAAAATAATGGAATTTCAGCATTTAACATATAAGCACTAACAAAACTTATGATAATTAAGACAAAAGGATTGAATAAAGCATTAACTAACCACTCATGTGTTCCGTCAAATTGAATCATGGGAATACTCATAATAAACAATGCATTTGCAGGCGTTGGTAACCCAATAAATGAATCGGTTTGACGTGTATCAATATTAAATTTCGCCAATCGATAAGCAGAGGCTAAGGTGATGATGAAACCTAAATAAGGTACAAATCCCATGTAATAATACTCTTCTGTCAAATAATAAACAGAAGTGCTGTCTTCCTGAATATCTAATAACAATTTAAATATCATTAAGCCAGGAACTACTCCACTCGTAACTACATCGGCTAATGAATCCAATTGCAACCCTAATTCACCCGAAACTTTAAACTTACGAGCAAAAAAACCATCCCAAAAATCAAAGAAAATACCCAAACAAACAAACAGAAAAGCTTCGTCATAATACCCTTTAAATATAGCAATAATAGCCAATAAACCACTAGCAAGGTTTAACAGGGTAATTGCGTTTGGAATGTGTTTTTTAATTTGCATATTAGAATAAGTTTTTGGTCAACTCAAAAATAACTAAAAATATTTTACAGCAAATGTAATACAATAACTTAATACATTTAGAGTTTAGTAATTAAGAAATTTATATCATCTTTGTAAAAAAATAGGCATTGAAAAAGACCCTTTTCCTTCTTATCTGTTGTTTAACCACTATAAGCTATTCACAAACTGTTCGAAAATATTCGAATGAGTTTTTGAATATTGGTGTTGATGCTGCTGCCTTAGGAATGTCAAATGCGGTTGTTTCGCATACACAAGATGTGAATTCGGGGTATTGGAATCCGGCGGGTTTAATGCATATAAAAGACAAGCAGTTTGCTTTGATGCATGCCAATTATTTTGCGAATATTGCCCAATATGATTATGCGGGTTTTGCGATACCAATTGACGACCGAAGTGCCGTTGGAATTTCATTAATTCGTTTTGGGGTAGATGACATTTTAAACACCACTCAATTAATAGATAGCGAAGGTAATATTGATTATAACCGCATCTCCTTGTTTTCAACTGCCGATTATGGTTTGACTGTTTCTTATGCACGGAGTTTACCCATCGATGGTTTAAACTATGGTGTAAATGCCAGAGTAATTCGAAGAATTATTGGTGATTTTGCAAATTCTTGGGGGTTTGGTTTTGATTTAGGAATTCAATACATAAGTGATGATGAAGATTGGAAATTTGGGTTAATGCTTCGCGATATTACTACAACTTACAATACTTGGACTATTGATCAAGAAAAATATAAAGCCATAGCAGATGCAATTCCAGGCGAAAATCAGGAATTACCAGAAACAAGCGAAATTACGCTACCTAAAGCGCAATTGGGCATGTCTAAAAAATGGATTATTCGCTACGACTATAGTCTTTTAGCAGCGGCTAATTTGAACATGCAATTTGCACAAACTAACGACATCATTTCGACTAGCACAGTAAGTATCGACCCTGCATTAGGTCTTGAATTTGGTTATTTAGATTTGGTTTATCTTCGTGGTGGAGTGGGTAATTTTCAACAGATTACACAAATTGACAATTCAAAAAAAGTCAGTTTCCAACCCAATATTGGCTTAGGATTTAAATACAGAGGCATTCAAGTGGATTATGCACTAACCGATTTAGGCGACCAAAGTGCTGCGTTGTATTCTAATATTTTTTCACTCAAAGTGGATTGGGAATTGTTTAGAAGATTTTAGAGCAAAAGAAATAAGAAAATAGAAAAAAGACTTACATAAAATGATTAAAAAACTACTTTTCACGTTACTTGTTTTAGTTTCTTTTAATGGATTTTCCCAAAATTTATCTCTTTCTGAGCATGCAAAAGTTAGTATATTAACATGTGGAACTGGTCCGGAATCGTATGCAATGTATGGGCATACCGCGATTCGTATTCAGGATAAAGTTACAGGTCTTGATGTGGTGTATAATTATGGTGCTTTTGATTTTAGTACGCCAAATTTCATCGGGAGATTTGTTAAAGGTGATTTACAATATTTTATTACTAACGAAAGTTATATTGATTTTTATTACAATTACCAGGCAGAAAATAGAGCAATTATTGAGCAAGAATTAGCGCTTACCCCTATTCAAGTCAAGCAATTATTTGAACAACTTAATGCTTCTGTTTACAGTGAAGAACGATTTTATACGTATAAATTTATTGATCGAAATTGCACAACTATGGTAGTTGATAAAATAAATAATACGCTTGGAAACGAATACATAAAATCGGCTACTTCAGATCAATCGTATAGAGAACTTTTATATCCTTATATGTCTGATTTTTATATGAAATTAGGCATTCAAATTATTTTTGGTACTAAGGTAGATGAACCCGCCTCACGATTATTTTTGCCTTACGAATTTGAATCCGCGTTATCAAAAACTAAGGTTAATGGTAAGCCAATAGAAAAATCAAATGCCACCCTATTAAATGCCCAACCAACATCGGTTCCGTTCAATTGGTTGAATTCTATTTATTCTTTAATTGGAGTGTTATTACTATTGGCGCTTTTTGGAAAAAAATGGATTCCAATCATCTACTTTACAATAGCTGGATTACTTGGCCTCTTTTTCTCCTTGGTTGGATTATATTCGTTGCACGAAGAACTATTATGGAATTACAATATTTTATTATTCAATCCATTATTCTTGATTTATGCTTGGTACTATTGGAAAGAAAACAAATCTAAAACCATTTTGTTGGGTAAAATTATTTTAGGGTGTTTAGCACTTTATTTAGTATATATGCTTACTAAAATACATTTAGGAATTGTGTGGCCGTTTATTGTGTTGCACTCCTATTGGTTGCTAAGAACACTTTTTAAAAAGAATTAATTAACTCTTAAGTATTTCAAAAATTCTTTTTCTTTTCGTTTGGCCACTGGCAAATCAACACCATTTTTAAATTCACAATACAAACCATCTTTTTTATTGATTCGGAGAATTTTATGCACGTTGACTAAACTCGAATTGTGAATTCTAAAAAAGCTGGCACTTGGAAAAATATTCTGGTATTCTCCAATGTTTTTTGACGATACTATTTTGTCTCCATTTTGCAGAAAAAACTCGGTGTATTTACCATCGGCTTTACAGTATAGCACATCAGTAAAATTGATGATTTCAATTTTATCTACTGAAGAAACAATAAAAAAGTCTTTGGCTGGTTGTGACAGCCATTCACTATTACATCCGTTTAGCACTTGTAAATAGGCTAAATCTCTTTCAAAATGATGCATTACTTTTTTCAATGAAGTGCCAAATTCTTCAAAATTAATTGGTTTTAATAGAAAGTCAACCGCATTGTATTTCAATGCTTGATAGGCTTCTTTTTCGTTTGTACCAATAAAAATAAATTTGGCTTCCAAGAAATCGATATTGCTCAGTATTTCAAAATCGTTTATATTCTCTTTTGATGCACTAACAATAATAAGATTAGGCTTTAAAAACGGAATTTCTTTAACTGCTTCTTTGACCGATTTTGCTTTTCCTATTATTGAAAAGGTCATTGAATTTTCTGTACCGAAAGTTTCAAAACTATGAATAGTTTTTAGATTCTCTTCAATTAAATAAGCGTTTATTAGGGTCATGGAATGTGAGTTTTTAAACGGTTAATACCAATTCGGAGTGGTATCTGTTTTCACCTAAATAAAAAATGATTCCGAAAGAAAAATTATAGAAACCTCCCGATTGTGGTTTGTATTCTGGATCCAATAATAGACCATCGAAACCATAATGTTGCTTCATGGTGATATTATTCGTAAAATCAGCCGTTAGAGCAAATTTATTCGATATGTTATACATTGGTGTGATACCAATACCAATTACTCCTACTTTTTCATATTCATTTTTTCCAATCATATACGCAAAAGCTACTCCAGCATCAACGTGCGCATTTACCCCTAAACGATCTCTAGTTAAATAGGTTAAACCAAATTGTTTCCCAATATTATAGATACCCGAAACAGAAAGTGTATTGTATGTGATTCCTACCTCTCCACCTGGATCATTCACAAAATGATCAAATTTATAAGAAACTTTTGCGCCTATTTTCTCAGTGAACATATAGCGAATTCCTAGATTAAAGTGATTCATTCCTGAAAAGTTAGATTTAAATCCCTTGTAATAGGGTTTAATTGCTCCAGTATACCCATAACCTGCCTCAAGAGACAAGTTGTTTACATTAAATTGAGAAAATACAGACATTGAGCATATAAATAGCAGTAATGTATAGATTTTATATAATGATTTCATAAATAATAATTAAGGTACGAAAGTAAAAAAAAA
>CAISYO010000029.1 GCA_903889745.1 uncultured Bacteroidota bacterium
ACCTGCTAATTGACACACAAGCTTGCAGCAACAAATTTCGCAAGTACACGAACACACTCATATGTAATATTTTTTAAAAAGGCGTCCGTTGAGCAAACTTGGCGGCGCCTTTTTTCTAAGCAAGTCAATTTCAAGACCCTGGTTCACCTGCATCGCTCTGAATGCACTTAGTTACAAAAGCGATGCGGCATGAAATCAATAGCGCAGCGTTTAAAAATTCCCGACGTTGAAGAGTAACTTAATCTTAAGCTATGCAACTTAGCGCAGTGCGAATCTAGAAAAATATAAGACCCTATCGCAATTTAATTAGTTAAAAATATGATCCAAGACTACTCCATAGATAAGCGCAAAAACCTTATTCAAAATGAAATAAAGGAAATATGTCAGTTCTACGAATTTACAGATGAAGAAATACAGAAAGCAATTGATGGCTTTGTGATAAAAATTAATCTGAATTACCAATCATTCGCTGTAAATATTAAACCACTGAATGATTTTGGGGCATTGGAGCTGGTATCGCTAGTAGGTGAGTTAAAAAATCAAGCAATGACTGCGGTCGAACTTGTCGAAGAGCAGAGTCAAATCGAGCTACCGACAGATACACTTTTATGCATCAATGAAGGATACCTCTTAATCCGAACAGCCGCATTCATGTATCAGGGGAGCTTTAGACTGCTAGAAAAGTTTAATCAAATCATACATGGAACAATATCCCAGCGCGAAGCACTTTATTTTTACAATTTAGAATCGCCCGAATCGCCTGAATTGACTGATACAGAAGTCTAAAAATTAACGCACTTAAATACTATGCCAAATTCAAAATTAAAAGAAACTATTTCAAAGAATATAGAAAAAGTAAAAAAACTCGTAGTAGGTAATAAAGCGAAAGAAAGCGCTACAAAAATCAGTGAAAACACATCGGGCGAAAACACATCGGGCGAGAACACAACATCGCAGCTGCTCGTAGACACCTTAACAGAGCTCTGCCAAAGGTCAGAAAACGGACAAAACGATAAGAAAACTCTGACGGAAATTACTAGTTCACTTGCACTAGAAGTAAACGATATAGGATTTCAATTTGCAGTATTTGAGGACATGCGGGCAATTGAAATTTCTGCAATTATAGGAACGAGTGACGACTATATAGGTTGTGCGCAAAAAGTGCTTACTAGCCAAACGGCAATGCCGCTACCGTCACAAGCTCTCATATGTCGCGATCCCGTTGATGAAACTTTCATATTTCGAATTTGGACGCCGTACCTCCTTTCGCAGGACTCTAGCGTACAAGAACTAGCGTCCAAATTGTCATCGTTATTGGAGTGTGCCGCAGAGGACGTTAAAAAAATAAGAGATAAATACTCCATAAAAGGCTAATATTTATTAATTAATTAAATGGTTTGATAGTTCTTGCTTTACCACTTTTGTCACGCAGGGCCTCGCCTTTAACAACGCTTTAAGAGCAACTTTCTTCATGCTCGAAGGTAACGCAAAACCAATCATTTTCCGAGCTCCCTCAGTGCTTCCGCTGCTTGCTTTGAATCACTTCCGTTCTAAAAATCTTAAGTCGTACTTAGCGATTGATTATTTGGGGCTGGTTGGCGGTAAGAAACTAATAATGCAAAAAATTAAACAATAGCCGGCAATATGCAGCTGCTAATTTAAATGCACATTAAAAATAGCGTATTCCATAATACAGGTCTATTGTAATATAATATAATTTACTAGATAAGGATATATTTTTACCATGCCAAAAAGTCCTAAAGACA
>CAISYO010000030.1 GCA_903889745.1 uncultured Bacteroidota bacterium
AAACTTATATTGATAAATAAGTGCTTTAGTTTGTTTACAAAAGTAAATTAGCGAGAAGATTATTGTGTTTACAGTTGTAAATTTAAACTTGTTTACATTTGTAAATCAAATTTTATATATGGATTTTCTATCACTTGCTGCAAAATATCTTGTCTCAGATTTAAAAGGGAAATATATTCATTTAGATATGATTTTACCTATTTTGAATTCGTTTAGCATGATTTTGAAATCACAGAAATTGGTCAATCGGTAAATCAAAAAAGTATTAATCAAGTTAAAATTGGTACAGGAAAGACTAAAATTTTGATTTGGTCACAAATGCACGGTAATGAACCTACTACAACTAAAGGTCTATTTGATTTTTTTAACTTTCTCCATTCAGATTCTGAATTAGCAACTAAAATAAAATCAAATTATACCTTATTATGTATTCCATTACTTAATCCAGATGGAGCTTATGTTTATACAAGAGAAAACGCTAACGCAGTTGATTTAAATAGAGACGCTGTAGCAGAAACTCAACCTGAAATGCAATTGCTAAAGCGAATTTATAATCTGTTTAAACCCGATTTTTGTTATAATTTGCATGATCAACGCACTATTTTCGGTACATCAGACTATAATTTACCCGCAACAATTTCGTTTTTAGCTCCAGCTTTTGATAGTGCATGTACTTATAATACTTCTAGACTAAAAGCGGCAGAAGTTATTAATACTATGTTTGAAGTTTTAAATCCTTATTTACCTAATCAAATAGGACGATTTGACGATAGTTTCAATTTAAATTGCACGGGTGATTATTTTATGACTCAAGGAACTCCAACAATTTTATTTGAAGCCGGACATTTTAATTCTGATTACAATAGGGAAGAGAGTAGAAAATTTGTTTTTATAGCGTTAATTTCTTCTTTTGTGAAGCAAAACGAAAACGTTGTAGTTGATAATGTTTTGACTAATTATTTGAGAATTCCTCAAAATAATAAATGTTTTTTTGATTTTATCTACAGAAATGTAAAAATTATTGATAATAATGTTGAAAAAATAATTAACTTTGCTGCTCAATATCAAGAAGTTTTAATTGCAGATAAAATTGAATTTGTTGCAATTATTTCTAAAATATCAGATTTAGACAATTATTTTGGACACATTGAGTATGATTGTGAGTCACAGCTTTTTTCTTCAGAAGGAAAACATTTTCCTGAAATAGGAGTAAAGGCAACTTTTAACATTAATAATTCAATGTTTTTTCATAACGGAATAAAAATAATTTAATAAATTTGCAATGATATTGATATAAAGTCAATAATTTAACATTTATTACAAGTACTTATGAGCAAGTTTCGTTTAGATGAAGTAGATCATCAAATTTTGGACATGTTAATTGATAACACGAGAATTCCTTTTACAGATATTGCAAAGAAATTATTAATATCTGCAGGAACAGTTCATGTTAGAGTTAAGAAAATGGAAGATGCCGGAATTATTCAAGGATCTTCACTTACATTAGATTATGAAAAATTAGGCTATTCTTTTATTGCCTATGTAGGAGTGTTTTTACATAATACTTCTCAAACAAAATTTGTATTAGAACGAATTAATCAAATACCATATGTTACTGTGGCACATGTAACCACTGGAAAGTTTAATATTTTTTGTAAAATAAGAGCAAAAGATACTAAACATGCTAAAGAAGTAATCTTTATGATTGACGATATTGAAGGTGTGTATAGAACGGAAACAATGATTTCTTTAGAAGAAAGTATCAACGACAAGAAACGATTGATGCATACTATTTTTAAAGAACTTTAATATATTAAGCCTCTTTAGAGGCTTTTTTTATAGCTTAAACTGATGAAAGATTTACAATCATACGAGTATGTTCCGTATCAAATGAATTATATCAAATTGATTTCGGAACAAAATATTGTAAAAGGATTGATTGATCAAAAAGAAGAAATGATTCATTTTTTTAAATCAATTCCTGTTTTTAAACAAGAATATAGTTATGAAGCCGGCAAATGGACTATTAAAGATTTACTATTGCATTTAATTGATGCTGAGCGGATTTTTGCATATAGAGCTTTACGAATTGTTAGAAACGATTCTACTGCTTTACCTGGCTTTGATGAAAATGAATATGTGGTTGCTGCAAATGCTAATGAACGAGAATTTGAAAACGTGTTAAAAGAATATTGCGTTGTTAGAGATGCAACAATTAGTCTTTTTGAAAATTTTTCTGCTAAAGATTTATTAAAACTTGGAACTGCTTCAGGCGCAAGTGTATCCGTAAGAGGAATAGGTTATTGTGTTTTAGGACACGAACTTCATCATAAACAAATTATTATAGAACGCTATTTATAATTGAAAAAGGGAATTCAAACAATGAATTCCCTTTTTTATAAATCTTCGTCTTCTAGATCTTCTGGATCTTCAGAATCATTAGTTATTTCTTCTTCGTCTTCAGATTCGTCTTCATCATCTTCGATATCTAATTCATTTAGACCGACAATTTTATCAACTACAACTTCTTCTGTAATGATATCATCTTCATCATAATTCTCAATTCTGTCCGATAATTTAGTACTTACTTTTACTAAAAAGATAGTATCTGTAGTTCGAACTTCAACTGCTTCAACAGTTTCATTTTTGGCATTTTTAAAACGGATGATGTCTGAATCATCATAGCCATCAGGAAATTTCTCAACTAGTAGGGTTAAGATTTCATTTGTTAATTTTGCGTAATCAACAATAACTCTTTTCATTGGGTAGTTTTTAATCTTGTAATTTCGTCAAATGTAATATCCTTAACTTATATTTTCAAGTAATTTGAAATATTTTTTTTATTTTTTTACCAACCTAAAATATAAGCAAACATCAATGGTGCAACTATCGTAGCGTCAGACTCTACAATATATTTAGGAGTGTGAATGTCTAATTTTCCCCAAGTAATTTTTTCGTTTGGAACAGCTCCAGAATAAGATCCATAACTCGTAGTTGAATCAGAAATTTGGCAAAAATAACTCCAAAACGGAACATCATGCATTTCCATATCTTGATAAAGCATTGGAACCACGCATATTGGAAAATCTCCTGCAATTCCTCCACCAATTTGAAAGAATCCAATTCCTTTTCCAGCGCAATTTTTTGGATACCAATCAGCTAACCACATCATGTATTCGATGCCGCTTTTCATTGTTGTAGGTTTGAATTCACCTTTAATACAATAAGAAGAGAAAATATTCCCCATTGTACTGTCTTCCCAACCAGGAACTACAATTGGTAAGTTTTTTTCAGCAGCAGCTACCATCCAAGAATCGGCAGGATCAATTTCGTAGTATTGTTTTAATACACCCGAATTAATCATTTGGTACATGAATTCATGCGGAAAATAACGTTCTCCTTTAGAATCAGCATTATTCCAGATATCAAATAAATGCGATTGTAGTCTTCTGAACGCTTCTTCTTCCGGAATACAAGTATCGGTAACTCGGTTATAATGATTTTCTAATAAATCCCATTCTTCTTGTGGAGATAAATCTCTGTAATTTGGAACTCTTTTATATGAATTATGCGCTACTAGATTCATAATGTCTTCTTCTAGATTTGCTCCAGTACAAGAAATAATATGTACTTTATCTTGACGAATCATTTCGGCTAATGACTTACCTAATTCAGCAGTACTCATTGCACCTGCTAACGTAATCATCATTTTACCATTGTCTAATAAATGTTCTTCATATCCTTTTGCAGCATCAACTAACGCTGCAGAATTAAAATGTAGGTAATGCTTTTCAATAAACTGACTAACCGGTCCTTTACTCATTATATCTTTTTTTTATTTTTCTTTCTTCTTGTTATATCCTAAAATTTCTAAAACATCTTCTGCTTTTTGTTGTTCAGAAAAAACTTCTGTAGCAATGATTCCGTTTTTATCTTTGTCAATTAAGATGTGTTTAGGTTGGGGTAAAATACAATGATGTAATCCTCCAAAACCACCTATTGTTTCCTGATAAGCTCCTGTGTTAAAAAAGCCAATATAGAGTGGTTTTTCTTTGTTATATTTTGGTAAATAAACAGCGTTCATGTGTTGTTCGGAATTATAATAATCATCTCCATCACATGTTAATCCTCCTAATAAAACTCGCTCATACATATCGTTCCATCGGTTTACGGCCATCATTACAAAACGCTTATTAATTGCCCAAGTATCCGGAAGAGTAGTAATGAATGAAGAATCAATCATGTTCCAATTTTCTCTGTCATTTTGTTTCTTTTGATACAAAACTTGGTACAAAGCACCACCGGCTTCACCAACAGTAAACGAACCAAATTCAGTAAAAATATGTGGTACAGCTACTTCAGCGTCATCACAAGCAATTTTGATTTGGTTTAAGATTTCGTCAACCATATATTGATAATCATAATCAAATGCTAACGAATTTTTTATAGGAAAACCACCGCCAATATTTAAACTATCTAATGAAGGACATTCCTTTTTTAAGGCAATGTACACTTTCATACATTTTAATAATTCGTTCCAATAGTAAGCTGTGTCTCGAATACCTGCATTGATGAAAAAGTGTAACATTTTTAATTCCACTTTTTTGTTTTCCGCAATTTGCTTTCTGTAAAAAGGTAAAATATCTTTATAACCAATGCCTAAACGTGATGTATAAAACTCAAATTTCGGTTCTTCTTCTGCGGCAATTCTAATTCCAATTTTAAATTTACCATCAATTTGCTCTTGTAATAAATCTAATTCTTCAAAATTATCAATAACAGGAATAGTGTTTTTATGTCCATTGTTTATTAAACGAGCAATGTTTGTTACATATTGATCGCGTTTGAAACCATTACAAACTATAAAGGTGTTTTTATTTATCTTACCTTGCTCCATTAAATTTTCAACAATATTAATGTCAAATGCTGAAGAAGTTTCAATGTGAATATTGTTCTTTAAAGCTTCATTCAAAATAAATTCAAAATGCGAACTTTTAGTGCAATAACAATAAAAATATTTTGCATCATAGTCGTGCTTTTCCATGGCATTTCTAAACCACATTTTTGCCCTATTGATGTTTTGAGAAATTTTAGGTAAATAGGTAAACTTCAAAGGAGTTCCATATTCTTCTACTAATTTCATTAAGTCGATTCCATGAAACTGTAAATTGTCTTTGTTTAAGGTAAACTCTTCCTGTGGAAAATAAAAAGTTTGATTGATTAAGTCGTAATATTTTGTATTCATTTTGAAATTTTGGATTTAAAAAAATTATGAAGTAATTAAAAACAAGTTATTCATAATTTTCAAACTCTAATATTTGCAAAACGTATAGGGAGTTTTTCGCTTAGTATTTTTGATGATTGAAATAATTCTATACAACGAAACGAAAAATTAATAAAAACAAAACAATCAATAACAGAACGATAGTTCATTCTATTATTATGCAATCTCTTGCGATAGGTGTGGTTTTTATTTTCTTTCATTTGGGCAAAGTTAAAAAATAAAATAGCTAAATAGGAAAAGTTGCTTAAAAAATATTTTACATTTTATAATCATCAAAAGCTTTGTAAATCAACGAATTATCAATCGTCTGATTTATTATTGACTTTCCAATTCCTTCTAACAAAACAAATTGAATTGTTCCAAACTCATTTTTCTTGTCGTAATCTAGTAATTCAATAATTTTTTGAATGGCTTCATTAGAAAAAGAAACGCGCTCAAAAACATCATTTATAATATATTTAATCTCTTGATATTCATCATTACTCAATAATCCTTTTTCTTTTGAGAGGTAGCTTTCTAAAATCATTCCCACAGCAATAGCTTCACCATGAAGAAGTGTTATTTGCGAATTTTCTTCTAAAAAATAACTTTCAATTGCATGGCCAAGAGTATGTCCAAAATTTAATGTTTTCCGAATATTTTCTTCTCTCAAATCCATCGATACAATTTCATTTTTAATTTGAATTGATTGATGAATTAAAACTTCTAAATGATTTGTATTTAAGTCGTTTAAGTTTTTAAATTTATTCCAATAGGAAGCGTCATGAATTAAACCATGTTTCAGCATTTCTGCTAATCCGGAACGCATTTCGTTTTGAGGTAATGATTCTAAAAAATGGGTATCAATTAGCACAGCTTTAGGTTCACGAATGATTCCGATTTGATTCTTTAAATGATCTAAATCAATGCCGTTTTTTCCTCCAACGGAAGCATCTACCATAGCCAATAATGTAGTTGGAATATTGATAAAATCAATTCCTCTTTTAAAAGTACAAGCTACAAATCCGCCTAAATCGGAAATAACACCACCGCCTAAATTAAGCAGGATGCTTTTTCGATCGGCACCTAATTCTGATAAGGCACCCCAAACTTCAGTACACGTAGCAATGTTTTTATGAATTTCTCCTGCTTCTAATTCTATGATTTCGATCTCGATTTCGGTAGCTAAATTACTTAAAAAATGAGGTAAGCAATGCTGCGATGTATTTTCATCGACAAGAATAAATAGTTTGGAATATTTTGATGGAAGTAGGATAGAAGCCAATGTTTCGTATCCTGTTGTTCCAAAATAAATATTGCAATTAGTTCCCGAAATTGTTTCCATGAGAAAGCTTGAATTTTATTGCAAAATAAGGTAAATTTTATTTAAAATTCGTAAAAACTGATGTATATTTGTGTCACTTTTTATCAAAAATATCATGAACAAATTATTTGACAATACTCAAGTTGCTTTTTCTTCAAAAAGTGATGCTGAGTTAAAAAGAGCTTATTTTTTATTTAATATGATTGGAAGTCAGTCACTTGTAAAAATAGGAACTGCAGTTACTAATTTTGCATTGAAAGCTCATTTACCGGTAGAAGGAATAATTCGTGCTACTGTTTTTGATCATTTTTGTGGTGGTGTTACAGAAGTTGATTGCTTAAAGGTGGTTGATAAACTATTCACAAAAGGAGTTTCATCTGTTTTAGATTATTCGGTAGAAGGTAAAGAAGAAGAAGCGCAGTTTGATGCTGCTTTAGCAATGACACTAAAAACTATTGAATTTGCAAAAGAACGTGAAGCAATTCCGTTTGCTGTGTTTAAACCCACTGGTTTTGGTCGAATTGATTTATACGAGAAAGTAGGAGCGAAGGCTAACTTATCTAAAGCAGAGCAGGACGAATGGGATAGAGTAATTACTCGTTTCGATATTGCTTGTAAGGCTGCTTTTGAAAATGATGTTATGTTGTTAATAGACGGTGAAGAAAGTTGGATGCAAGATGCCGCAGATGCTATTGTGACCGATATGATGCGTAAATACAATAAACAAAAAGCAATTGTTTTCAATACGTTACAAATGTATCGATGGGATCGATTAGCTTATTTAAAACAACTGCATGATCAAGCAAAAACAGAAGGTTTTCATATTGGAATGAAGCTTGTTCGTGGTGCTTATATGGAAAAAGAAAATGCAAGAGCTTTAGAAAGAGGATTAAAATCACCTATTTGTGTTTCTAAAGAAGCCACTGATATTAATTATGATGCTGCCGTATTATATATGGTAGAGCATCTTGATCAAATGGCAATTTTTGCAGGAACTCATAACGAGGAAAGTTCTTATAAGTTGATGCAATTACTTGATGAAAAAGGTATTGCTAAAGATGATAAACGTATCTTCTTTGGACAATTATTAGGAATGAGCGACAATATTAGTTTCAATTTAGCGGCTAATCATTATAATGTAGCAAAATATTTACCTTTTGGCCCTGTTCGAGATGTGATGCCATACTTAATAAGAAGAGCACAGGAAAACACTTCAGTAGCCGGACAAACTAGTAGAGAGCTTACATTAATTAAAAAAGAAAAATCTCGTAGAAAGTTGTAAAGAGATAGGTAAGCAATTGTTTTATAGACTATCAACAGTATAAATAAAAAAAGCACTTCATAAGAAGTGCTTTTTTTGTGGGCGATATTGATTTAAATTCAAACCAAATCATAGAATTTATTCAAAACTTTATTGACGAATAAACATAAAAAAAAGACCCTTTATTTTCATAAAAGGTCTTTTGGTTCGACTGTGGGCGATGAGGGGTTCGAACCCCCGACCCCCTCGGTGTAAACGAGGTGCTCTGAACCAGCTGAGCTAATCGCCCCAATAAATGCAATACATTGCTGTAATGCGAGTGCAAATATACAAGGATAATTTATTCCTACAAGTGATTTGATGAAAAAAATTAATTTTTTTCAATCTTTTCTAAAAGCACTTTATGTTCATAATTGATCATTGTAATGGTAATATCTTCATTATTAGAAGTTTTTCCTTCAATTATGTAAATTTTCCCTTTTCGATACGGTTCGTTACTTTTTTCAAAATCAACATCACCATAGGTAAGACTTTTTTTAATATCTTCCATTGTGACCCATTTTTCGTTCAATGATATCTTAGCAAGTGAATCAATTTCTAATGATTTACTTCGCAAATCTTTTAATACACGACAATTTGGAAAATAACAAAATTCAACACCACGATCAGTAGCTTTTGATTTTAAATACCACATAACAAATACGGCTCCCAAAAGTAATCCAAATAAATAATAAGCTAAACGAAACTGAAACTTCATAAAATATTAATTTGTGCAAATTTAGTATAAATTAAACACATAATTACGAAGAAGAGATTATTTAAAAAACGATAAGATTAATATCTCTATGTTCTAAATTGAACCAATCGGCAATTGCTTTATTAGTTAATAAGCCATGATAGCTGTAAATACCATGTTTTAAACCTCTGTTGCAACGAATGGCGCTTTCAATACCGCCATCTTCGGCAATTTGTAATAAAAATGGAGAAATAATATTACTGATGGACATAGAAGCAGTCTTAGAATAACGCGAAGGAATATTAGGCACACAATAATGAATCACCCCATTTTTAATGAATGTTGGTTTTTCATGTGTTGTTACTTCTGATGTTTCAAAACAACCACCAGTATCAATACTTACATCAACAATTACGGCGCCTTTTTTCATGTGTTCCACCATAGTTTCGGTAACTACAATTGGAGCCCGATTTTTCCCTTTCATAGCACCTATCGCTACATCGCATCTTCTTAATGCTTTTAATAGTGATTTTTCTTGTATAGTTGAAGTAAATATTCTTTGGTTTAACGTATTTTGTAATCGACGTAATTTAGTAATAGAATTATCAAAAACTTCAACATTTGCTCCAAGACCTATTGCGGTTCTAGCGGCAAATTCGGCAACTGTTCCTGCACCAATGATGACAACTTTTGTAGGTGGAACTCCGGTAATGTTACCAAATAATAGCCCTTTTCCAATATTTTCGCCAATCATTAATTCAGATGCAATTAAAATAGAAGCTGTTCCTGCAATTTCAGATAAAGATTTTACAGCCGGATACGATCCGTCTTCGTCTTTGATGAATTCAAAAGCTAATGCCGTAATTTTTTTAGTGGCTAAGGCTTCAAAATATTCCTTTTTTTGTGTTTTTAACTGTATGGCTGAAATTACAATAGTTTCTGGTTGCATCATTTCAATTTCCGAAAGAGTAGGTGGTTCCACTTTTAAAATCATAGGGCAACTCAGTACTTTTTTCGTGTCTTGAGTAATTTCGGCGCCAGCATCGCTATATTCTTTATCGGAATAACTAGAATTTTCTCCAGAACCCGATTCAATCATCACTCGATGACCATGAGAAACTAATGAAGAAACCGCATCAGGTGTTAAGCAAATGCGACGTTCTTGATAAGAAGTTTCTTTGGGTATACCAATAAATAGTTCGCTTTTGTGTCTAGCAACCTCTAATTTTTCTTCTTGTGGAAGTAATTGCGATTTTGAAAAAGGACTATAAATTGACATAATGATGTTGTTTTTGAACTGCCAAATTACTAATAATTTTTAAATTATAACCTATAGCAAATAAGAATACCCTAATTTTTTAAGACTAATTCTCGTTTTCCATCAGCTAATACTTTTATTGAAATACTGGCATGATCAATCGGGATTAAATTAGGCGTTTTTTCAGGCCATTCTATAAAACACCAATTATCCGAATAAAAATATTCGTCTAATCCCATATCATAACCTTCTTCTTCAGAATTTAGTCGATACAAATCAAAATGATATACAATTTCACCTTCATAGGTTCTATATTCGTTCACTAAAGAAAATGTAGGGCTACTTGAATTATCAAGGACTCCTAATTCTTTAACTAATTCTTTAATTAATGTTGTTTTTCCGGCACCCATTTGTGCATGAAAAGTAACTACTTTTTTTAGGGAAGGAGTAGCTAATATTTGTTTGGCAACTGAATTAATTTCGTCTAAACTAAAAATAATCGTCATAAAAATTAAATATATTAACTAAAATCTAAATCTGTTTACTGCGGCTGAAAACGCTATACTCTTATCTCGGTTCTAAAACCATAAAAGGAATAATCATTTCTTCTAATGAAATACCACCATGTTGATACGTATTTCGGTAATAACTTACATAATGATTAAAATTATTGACATAGGCCAAAAATAAATCATTTTTAGCAAAAATAAAGGAACTACTCATGTTTAATGATGGTAGGCCAATCTTCTTCGGATCTTTTACAGCGTAAACATCTTTGTCTTCATATGATAAACTCTTTCCGGTTTTATAACGCAAATTTAGACTCGTATTTTTATCGCCTATTACTTTTGAAGGGTTTTTACAATTGATAGTTCCATGATCTGTAGTGATTATTAAACGAAAACCTAATTGTTGTGCTTGTTGAATCATTTCTAATAAAGGCGAATTTTTAAACCAACTCACGGTTAATGAGCGATACGCTTTATCATTTGATGCTAATTCTTTTACTACATCCATTTCTGTTTTAGCATGAGAAAGCATGTCTACAAAATTGTAAACAATAGTTGTGAGGTCATTCCCTTTAAGAGATTTAAAATTATCGGCTAATTTTTTTCCAGCAGCAAAATTGGTAATTTTATAATATTCTTGTTTGATGTTTAAACCTAATCGCTTCAATTGTTCCGATAAAAATTCAGCTTCAAACTGATTTTTTCCACCTTCATCCACATCGTTTTTCCAATATTGTGGATATTTTTTTTCCATTTCTAAAGGTGTTAATCCCGAAAAAATAGCATTTCTCGCATATTGGGTTGCGGTAGGTAGAATTGAAAAATAGCTCAATTCTTTTTCTAATTTGTAATGATTATTTATGATGCCTTCAAATGCTTTCCATTGATCAAATCTAAGATTGTCTATCACTATGAAAAGAATCGGTTTGTCTTTTTTTCTGATTTCTGGGGCAACATATTCACCAAAAATTTCATGAGAAAGCATAGGTTTATCTGACTTGGACAGGAACCAATCTTCATAATTACGTTCTATAAATTTCCCAAATTGCGAATTTGCTTCAGCTTTCTGGCTTTCAAGAATTTCAACCATGCTTTGATCTTCAATATTTTCTAATTTGAGTTCCCAAAACAATAGCTTTTTATATAATTCGACCCAGTCTTCATAGGAACGCACCATAGCCATATCCATTGCAATTTTTCTGAATTCCTTTTGATAATCCAAAGTTGTTTTTTCAGAAACTAGTCTAGAATGGTCAAGGTTCTTCTTTAAACTCAGTAATATCTGATTAGGATTAACGGGTTTAATTAAATAATCGGCAATTTTTGATCCAATGGCTTCTTCCATTATATATTCTTCTTCACTTTTTGTAATCATAATTACAGGAATAGAAGATTTTTTTTCTTTGATTTCGGCCAACGTTTCTAAACCACTTAAACCAGGCATATTTTCATCTAAAAAGACAATATCAAAGTTCTCATTATCAAACAAATCTATAGCATCTTGTCCGTTATTACAGGTGGTAACATGATAATTTTTCTTTTCTAAAAAAAGGATGTGTGGTTTCAATAAATCTATTTCATCATCTACCCAAAGGATTTTAATTTGGCTCATTATAGTTCTTTATTTGGTGCAATTTACTATTTATTAAACGACGATTATGCTAAAATTAGTATAAATTATTGGAATAGTTTTAAACAATTCGGTTTAGAAAAATTACTTACATTTGTTACTCTAAATTTATTGTTGTGAGCCAAACGAATAAACTCAAAATTTTTAACGATCCTATTTATGGTTTTATCACCATACCTAATGCATTAATTTACGATTTAATTCAGCATCCTTATTTTCAACGTTTACGTCGAATTTCGCAGATGGGTATGTCGTATTTAGTTTATCCGGGCGCTCATCATACTCGATTTCATCATGCACTAGGTTGTATGCATATCATGCAAAAAGCAGTTGAAACATTAAAATTTAAAGGTGTTTCGATATCACAAGAAGAAGAAGACGCACTTTATGTAGCCATTCTTTTGCACGATATTGGTCACGGTCCTTTTAGTCATGCAATGGAACATAGTATTGTAGAAGAAGTACACCATGAGCAGTTGTCTTTGCTTTTTATGGAAGAATTAAATAAAGAGTTTGACGGTAAATTATCTCTAGCCATTCAAGTTTTTAAAGGTGATTATCCTAGAAAATTCATGTTACAATTGATTTCAAGTCAGTTAGATATGGATCGAATGGATTATTTAAAACGCGATAGTTTTTATAGTGGGGTAGCCGAAGGAAATATTAATAGCGACCGATTAATCCAAATGATGAATGTGCAAGATGATGTTTTGGTCATTGAAGAAAAAGGAATTTATTCGGTAGAAAAATTTTTAGTTGCCCGCCGATTGATGTATTGGCAAGCTTATTTACACAAAACTAGCGTAGTTGCAGAATTGATTCTGACAAAAATTTTGAAGAGAGCTAAAGAATTAACTCAAAACGGGGTAGTATTACCTTGTAGCGAACCATTGCAATTTTTTATGCAAAATAAGATTTTGTTATCCGATTTTGATAAGAGCAAGGTTGATAAATTTTCCTATTTAGATGATTTTGATATTATGAGTGCTATAAAATCATGGCAATTTAACGATGATTTTGTACTTCAGAATTTATGCCGAATGGTTTTGAATCGAGATTTATTAAAAATACAAATTACTGAGGATAAACCAAACAAAGATCGATTATTAGCTATTAAAAATGAGTTCATGTTATCTGCTTCCATAACTGAAAAAGAAGCAGCTTATTTTGTATTTAAGGGAAAGTTGAAAAATCAAGCTTACAGCAAATCTAGCGAACCAATTTATATCCTCAAAAAAGACAAGACTATTGAAGATGTTGTTGCAGCATCTGATCAAATGTACTTAAAAGCTTTATCTAAGGAAGTAAAAAAATATTACATCTGTTTTCCAAAAGTAGTAGTCGGAATTTAACAGTTTAATTTAATTTTCATATTTTTGCACCTATAAAAACTCAAAATTGTGTATTTGATAGTTTTGAGTGATTTTATATTTATCATTTCGTTACATTTTACGAAATAAACATCATAATTTAAATGAAATTTACAGCAGCGCAAATAGCAGGTATTTTAGAAGGTGAAGTAATAGGAAATCCTAATGCTGAAGTATATAAATTATCTAAAATAGAAGAAGGTACAGAAGGATCTTTGACCTTTTTAGCTAATCCAAAGTATACCAATTTCATTTATTCTACCCAGGCAACAATAGCTATTGTTAACGCATCTTTTGTACCTGAACAAGAAATAACAACAACTTTGATTAAAGTTGAAGATGCTTATCAATCTTTTTCAAAATTATTAGAATATTACAATCAAATTAAGTTGATGAAATCAGGAATTGAGCAACCTTCTGTTATTTCTGAAGGAGTTACATATGGAACTGATTTGTATTTAGGTAGTTTTTGTTATGTAGGTAAAAATGTTTCAATTGGCAATAATGTTAAAATATATCCTAATAGTTTTATTGGGGACAACGTAACAATTGGAGATAATTGTGTCTTTTTTGCTGGAGTTCGTATTTATTCTGAAAGTATAATTGGTGCTAATTGTACGATCCATTCAGGAACTATAATTGGTCCAGATGGATTTGGATTTGCACCTCAAGAAGATGGAACGTACAAAAAAGTACCACAAATTGGCAATGTTATCATTGAAGATGATGTAGAAATTGGTGCTTGTACAACAGTTGATAGAGCCACTTTAGGGTCAACAATAATTAGAAAAGGTGTTAAATTAGATAATCACATTCAGGTTGCTCATAATGTAGAGATTGGAGAAAACACCGTTATTGCGGCTCATACTGCAATTGCGGGTTCAACTAAATTAGGTAAGAATTGTATGATTGGTGGACAAGTTGGTTTTGCTGGGCACTTAACAATAGGTGATCGTGTAAAAATTCAAGGCCAATCAGGTATTGGTAAAAATTTAGCAGACGACGAAGTGGTACAAGGTAGTCCAGCATTTAATTATGGTGATTTTGCAAAATCATTCGTTCATTTTAAAAATTTACCAAAAATTGTTTCCGAAATTGAGCAATTAAAAAAACAACAATAATAATAAAATAGAATACAGTCATGGTTAAACAAACCACTATTGCAAATGAAATTTCATTAACTGGAGTAGGATTACATACTGGTCAAGAAGTTACAATGACATTTAAACCAGCTCCTATAAATAATGGATTTACATTTGTTAGAGTTGATTTAGAAGGACAGCCCATTATTGAGGCCGATGCTAATTATGTAGTAAACACACAGCGTGGAACAAATTTAGAAAAGAGAGGAGTAATGATTCAAACTCCAGAGCATGTATTAGCTGCTTTGGTAGGATGTGATCTTGATAATGTTATTATTGAATTAAATGCATCTGAATTACCTATTATGGATGGTTCTTCAAAGTTTTTTGTAGAAGCCATTGAAAAAACAGGCATTGTAGCACAAGATGCTGAACGTAAAGTATTTGTGGTTAAAGATGTAATAACTTATACTGATGAAGCAACTGGGAGCGAAATTACAGTAATTCCAAGTGATCATTATTGTGTTACGGCTATGGTTGATTTTGGTACTAAGGTTTTAGGTACTCAGAATGCTACCATGAAAAATATTGCCGAATTTAAAAAAGAAATAGCTGATTGTAGAACCTTTAGTTTTTTACATGAATTAGAGAGTTTGTTGAATAATGGATTAATTAAGGGTGGTGATTTAAATAATGCCATTGTTTACGTGGATAAAGAAATTTCTCCAGAAACAATGGAAAACCTAAAAAAAGCATTTAACAAAGAACAGATTTCCGTTAAAGAAAACGGTATTTTAGATAATTTAACCTTGCATTATCCAAATGAAGCAGCTCGTCATAAATTATTAGATATTATTGGTGATTTATCGCTAATTGGAACAAGAATTCAAGGTAAAATTATTGCCAATAAACCAGGACATTTTGTAAACACTCAATTTGCTAAAAAATTATCAAAATTAATTAAGTTAGAAGAACGCAACAATGTGCCTTCTTATGATATTAATAAAGAGCCTGTTCTAGATATTCATGGAATAATGGATTTGTTACCTCATAGACCTCCATTTTTATTAGTCGATAAAATATTGGAATTATCTGAAACGCATGTTGTTGGTTTGAAAAACGTTACAATGAATGAAGATTTCTTTGTGGGTCATTTTCCAGGAGCTCCAGTAATGCCTGGTGTTTTACAAGTTGAAGCTATGGCGCAAACAGGGGGTATTTTAATTTTAAGTACGGTTCCAGATCCAGAAAATTATTTGACTTATTTTATGAAAATAGATAATGTTAAATTTAAAAACAAAGTATTGCCAGGTGATACATTATTTTTTAAATGTGATCTAATTTCACCCATTAGAAGAGGAATTTGTCATATGCAAGCTTATGCTTATGCTAATGGTAAATTGGTTTCAGAGGCTGAATTAATGGCTCAAATTGTTAAAGTAAAATAAACATCCTAATAGCTAAGGATAATAAAAATATAAAAATAAATATATGAATCAACCATTAGCTTATGTGCATCCAGGTGCAAAAATAGCAAGAAATGTTGTAATTGACCCATTTACAACCATTCATAATAATGTTGAAATAGGTGAAGGAACTTGGATTGGTTCAAATGTAACCATCATGGAAGGTGCTCGAATAGGTAAAAATTGTAATATTTTTCCTGGAGCAGTAATTTCAGCTGTGCCACAAGATTTAAAATTTGGAGGTGAAGAATCACTTGCGGTAATTGGAGATAATACCACTGTAAGAGAATGCGTTACAATTAATAGAGGTACAGTTGCATCTGGTCAAACTAAGATTGGAAAAAATTGTTTAATTATGGCAACTGCACACATTGCTCACGATTGTCACATTGGCGATAATGCCATTATAGTAAATGGCGTAGCATTAGCGGGTCACGTAACTGTAGGAAATTTTGCAATCATTGGAGGACTAGCAGCAGTGCACCAATTCATATCAATAGGCGACCATGCCATGATTTCTGGAGGTTCATTAGTGCGTAAAGATGTTCCACCTTTTACAAAAGCAGCAAAAGAGCCATTGTCATATGTAGGAATTAATTCTGTTGGATTAAGAAGAAGAGGTTTTTCTACTGAAAAAATTAGAGAAATTCAAGATATTTATAGAATTTTATACCAAAAAAATTACAATACTTCACAAGCTTTAAGTATTATTGAAGCCGAAATGGAAGCTACTCCGGAGCGTGATGAGATATTAGATTTTATTCGAAATTCTTCTCGCGGAATTATGAAAGGTTATACGGGGTCTATGTAAAATAAATTAATTTTTAAATCAAAACAAATAATATAAAACAAAATGGCAAGTACATCAGATATTAGAAACGGATTATGTATTAAATACAACAACGATATTTATAAAATTATTGAATTCCTTCACGTTAAGCCTGGTAAAGGGCCAGCTTTTGTAAGAACCAAATTGAAATCATTAACTAATGGAAAAGTATTAGATAATACATTTTCAGCTGGGCATAAAATTGATGAAGTACGTGTAGAAACGCATACTTTTCAGTATTTATATGCTGAAGGTGATCAATTTCACTTTATGAATAACGAATCATTTGAACAAATTACTTTAGATAAAAAAGTGTTAGATGCACCCGATTTATTGAAGGAAGGGACAAATGTAATGATTCAGATTAATGCTGAAACTGAAGCGCCATTATCTGTAGATATGCCAGCATCTATTGTTTTAGAAGTTACTTATGCAGAACCTGGCGTTAAAGGAAATACTGCCACAAATGCAACAAAACCAGCTACGGTTGAAACAGGAGCTTCAGTAAACGTTCCTTTATTTATAAATGAAGGTGATAAAATTAAAATTGATACGGCTACTGGAAATTATATGGAGCGAGTAAAAGAATAATTATTTCTATAAAATGTTCAGAATTTATTTTGAACATTTTTTTTGTTTTTTAATCAAAATATACTGAATGAAATTTCCGAAAATCCAAACTTTAAAGCAAATAGCCGAAATCATCAATTCTAACTATGTAGGAGCTGATGATTTTCCAGTACATGGTATGAATGAAATTCATGTTGTTGAACCTGGTGATATCGTATTTGTAGATCATCCTAAATATTATGACAAAGCTTTGCATTCGGCAGCAACAATAGTGCTTATTAATAAAGAAGTTGAATGTCCTGCAGGTAAAGCATTATTAATATCAGATGATCCGTTTAGAGATTTTAATACACTTACAAAGCATTTTAAACCTTTTCAAGTTTCAAATAGTGCTATCTCAGATTCAGCAAAAATTGGAAAAGGAACAATCATTCAACCAAATTGCTTTATTGGTAATCATGTTCAAATTGGAGCGAATTGTCTAATTCATCCCAATGTTACTATTTATGATCATTGCATCATTGGAAATAATGTCATTATCCATTCAGGAACTATTCTCGGTGCCGATGCCTTCTATTACAAAAAACGACCAGAAGGTTTTGACCAATTAATTTCGGGTGGGCGAGTGGTTATCGAAGATAATGTTGGTATTGGAGCTTTATGTACCATTGACAAAGGAGTTACTGGCGATACAACAATTGGGGCCGGAACTAAAATTGATAATCAAGTACACGTGGGTCATGATACAGTTATTGGAAAAAAATGTTTAATTGCTTCTCAAACCGGAATTGCCGGATGTGTTATTATTGAAGATGAAGTAACGCTTTGGGGACAAGTTGGTACTACAAGTGGAATTACTATTGGTGCAAAAGCAGTTGTAATGGGTCAAACAGGTGTTACCAAATCAATTGAAGGTGGTAAAACCTATTTTGGTACTCCCATTGAAGAATCTCGTGAAAAATTGAAGCAATTGGCAAATGTCAAACGTATTCCTGAGATTTTAGAAAAATTAAAACAAAATGACAAATAAAGAGAAAATCGAGTTTTTGTTAAAAGAAGAAGGAATTAGAGATAAACAATTTTTAGACTCTTTAATTCATGAAAGTTTTAAATTAGAATGGGATAGCTCAACTGGAAATTCAGTATTAGACAAGCAATTTATTTTAAACATAAGCGATGTCATCAATTCAAATTATGAAATTTCTTATTTTGAAATATCACACTTAATTGAAGACGAAAATAAGATTGTTGTAAAATACAATCATAAAGTTGCCACTATTGAAAACCCAAAAGAAATTATGTTAATTGCAAAAGTGGTTGCAATTTGGACATTTGAAGAAGGAAAAATCATTGATGGATATCTAATTAGCAAACCTAATTAAAAAAACCTATTAAAAAATGCAACAGTATTTACTAAAAAACTTATTTTTGCATCACATTTTTAAACACAATTTAATTCATATATCATGAGCGTTTTAGTTAATAAAGATTCAAAAATAATTGTACAAGGTTTTACAGGTAGCGAAGGAACTTTCCACGCATCACAAATGATTGAGTACGGAACCAATGTTGTTGGAGGAGTTACACCTGGAAAAGGCGGCACAACTCATTTAGATCGTCCAGTTTTTAATACCGTAAAAGATGCTGTTGATCAAGCTGGAGCTGATACTTCAATTATTTTTGTACCACCAGCTTTTGCAGCGGATGCAATTATGGAAGCGGCGGATGCAGGAATCAAAGTAATTATCGCTATTACCGAAGGAATTCCGGTTGCCGATATGATTAAAGCGAATGATTATATTAAAGGTAGAAATTGCCGTTTAATAGGTCCAAATTGCCCAGGTGTTATAACACCAGGTGAAGCAAAAGTAGGTATCATGCCAGGTTTTGTATTCAAAAAAGGAACTGTTGGTATTGTTTCTAAATCTGGAACATTAACCTACGAAGCAGCTGACCAAGTAGTAAAACAAGGTTTAGGAATTACAACTGCAATTGGAATTGGTGGAGATCCTATTATTGGAACAACCACAAAACAAGCTGTTGAATTATTAATGAACGATCCAGAAACTGAAATCATCATTATGATTGGTGAAATTGGAGGTCAATTAGAAGCAGATGCTGCTCGTTGGGTAAAAGCTGACGGAAATCGTAAACCCGTTGTAGGGTTTATTGCAGGAGAAACCGCTCCAAAAGGAAGAACAATGGGTCATGCAGGCGCAATTGTAGGTGGTGCTGATGATACAGCAGAAGCTAAAAAACGCATCATGAGAGAGAATGGAATTCACGTAGTTGACTCTCCTGCAGAAATTGGTAAAAAAGTAAAAGAAGTTTTAGGATAAAACTAAACTCATAATAGTAATAAAAAATCCCGCACTTGCGGGATTTTTTTATATTTAGAAAGTAGTTATTTCTGATTCTGGAATTTGAAATAGCTTTATAAAATAGGCTTCCAAACAATTTAAATTTATTAGGTTCTTTTCAGTAGTATGAAAAACATTTTGACCCATTCTTAAAACATAATTTTCTAATCGATTATTCGCGTTTGTTTCTCCTTCACCATCAAAAATAATTTTTGAAACAGTAACTAAGTATTTGTCTTCTTTAAATTCAACTGTAAAATTCAAATTAAACGATTGTTCAAAATACCATCCTCCTTTTTTACAATCACATTGTAAACTATGACCACTACCAGAATTATCTTCTTTGTTTACACTAATTTTTGTGTGATTTTTATCAATTAAATTTAAGATATCTGTTTGCTTTGTTTTAAAAGCCATTTGCCAAGTAACTTCTTTACGCTCAGCTTTAAAATGATGATTTTGAGCAAAAGAAATCCCAGTTAAAAATAAAAGAATTACTATTTTTTTCATGAATTAATTTTTTAAAACACAAACTTAATCTTTTTATTTTAATTAAATGGATTTGACCATTTTGGATTTGTGTAGACATCTGAACCAGAAAGCGTTCTTAAAAAAGCAATAACCGAATTAACTTCAGTAGCGGTTAAATTTAATTGTTGTCCAACACCACCTGGTCTTAATCTTGAGTCTAAGTTATTATTTCCTGGTGCAATATTTATTGTGCCATAATGACCAATTGCCTGTTGAAGTGAAGTAATTACTCCAGTATGCATCATTGAACCATTTGTTGTTCCATCTAATTTAACTAAATCTCTCAAGGAAGGTGCTCTAGTATTAGTGATATCTATACCTGTGCCAGCAATTGTCCCAATTATTCCGTTGTTTTTAGTGTTTGGATCGATGTCAAATTCTGGCGCTCTATGACAACCTGCACAACCTAATCCTCCAGAAGTTCTTACTCCCGAAGCATTAAAAGTAGGAGGTGTTAAAAATAAGTTTTTTCCTTGATTTTCTTGAGCCGTGAAATTAGCAAATTGTGCACCATCGTTTGGAGCTAAAGCTCTTCCTACATCATATTTAGAATCAAATGATTGAATACTTCTTATAAATTGCGATAATGCGGTTTGAATTTTAGTTTCTGTAATTTCTTCTGTACCGTAAACAAATTTAAAAAGCTCTCGGTAGTATCCAACGGCATTTAATTTTACAATTAAATCTGAAAAAGATTGATCTCCGTTTTGTCCACTAAATCCCATTTCTCCATGATCTTTAATTGGCATAGTGGTTTGTGTTTCTAAATTTACTGCACGTTCATCCCAGAAAAATTTGGCTTCATTTGCAAACCTAACATTTATCAAACGCATTGAATGTCTTCCTGTAGTTCCATTAACTCCTTGGCTTGCTACTGAAACATCAGCAAATGCATTAGCTTGAATATGACAATTTGAACAAGAAATAGTATTATTTGATGATAATTTTTTATCATAAAACAAAACTCTACCTAAAGTTGCTCCTTTATCAGTAATTAAATTTCCTTGCGAATTATTTTTAGTAATATATGTCGGAACAGCCTGATTAGCATAATTAGCTAAATTTTCAAGATCAATTGAAGAACCAAATTCTGCTTCAACAAATGGATAAGTGGTAACTTCTTCATAATTGTCATCCGAATTATTACTGCAAGACGCAAGTCCAAATAAAGCAAGAAGACTTAAAATAATTTGGTCTTTCATAAATTTTGTATTTAGAGTTAATAATCGTAAGACTTCTATTTTTAAAAAAGGTTTAATTGAATTTGGTTTTTTTTTATACTTTAAATTATTCCTATATTTGAATTTTATTTTCTGACAAACAAAATAAAGTATTTTTTAATTAAGATTGCTATTTAAAATTACGCAATTTTACATATCTAAATTGAAAATTTAATAGATTATAACATGAAATTATTAGAAGGAAAAGTTGCCATTATTACAGGTGCTAGTAGAGGAATTGGTAGTGGAATTGCAAAAGTTTTTGCTGAACAAGGTGCTAATGTTGCCTTTACTTTTAGCTCATCCGTTGAATCTGCAATGGCATTAGAGAATGAATTAAATGCTTTAGGAATAAAAGCTAAAGGATATCAATCAAATGCTGCTAATTTTGATGAAGCTCAAAAATTAGTAGATGATGTAATGGTTGATTTTGGAAATATAGATATATTAATAAACAATGCGGGTATTACAAAAGATAACTTATTAATGAGAATGTCTGAAGAAGATTTTGATGCGGTAATTAATATCAACTTAAAATCGGTGTTCAATATGACTAAAGCAGTTCAGAAAATAATGTTGAAAAACCGAAAAGGTTCTATTGTAAATATGAGTAGTGTAGTAGGAGTAAAAGGAAATGCTGGTCAGGCAAACTACGCAGCATCTAAAGCGGGTATGAACGGATTTACAAAATCTATCGCATTAGAATTGGGTTCGCGTAATATTCGATGCAACGCCATCGCTCCAGGTTTTATTGAAACTGAAATGACTGCAAAATTAAATGAAGAAGTTGTTAAAGGGTGGAGAGATGCTATTCCATTAAAGAGAGGTGGCACCCCAGAAGATGTTGCTAATGTATGTGTTTTCTTAGCATCAGATATGAGTGCTTATGTTACAGGGCAAGTAATTAATGTTGATGGCGGAATGCTTACATAAAAAGTAATTAGTGATTAGTGAATAGTAATTAGTCGGCTATTCACTAATTACTATTCACTAATCACTTAAAAAAAAATGACAACAAGCACAATTTTACTTCTATTATTGTCAGTACTTATTGCTGCTGGATTGTCGTTTTATCAATATTTATATAAAGTCAAAAATCAGTCAAAATTGTACTGGTTTTTGGCTTTTTTACGTTTTATTAGCCTGTTTTCAATCTTTTTGTTGTTGATTAATCCAATTATAAGTAGAAAAATCACAGAAATCAAGAAAACGCCTTTGCCAATAGTCGTTGATAATTCCAAATCTATTTCAGAACTGAAGGCAACTAAAGAAGCATCTGAGTTATATCTTAAAATTTCAGAAAATAAAGCTATTGCAGAAAAGTATGATGTGCAATTGTTTTCATTTGATGACGAAATAGAATCACTTGATAAATTAGATTTTAAAGGAAATCAATCTAATATTGATGCTGTTTCAAAGAATGTAAAACAACTCTACCGAAATACAAATTATCCGTTAGTTTTGTTTACCGATGGAAATCAAACTATTGGGAATGATTATGTTTTTGGATTTCAAGACAATACGACTGTTTTTCCCCTGGTTTTAGGAGATACAACTTCAGTATTTGATTTAAAAATTAATCAAATAAATGCAAATCGATACGCATTTTATAAAAATAAATTCCCTGTTGAAGTCTTTTTGCAATACAATGGAGCTAAAAACTGCACATCCACTTTTGCTATAATGAACGGAAATCAAACGGTTCATCGACAATCAATAGTTTTTTCAAAGGACAAAAAAGTACAATCAATCAATGTTTTATTAAATGCAGATAAAGTGGGTATTGCAAAATATAAAGCAATTATATCTTCCTCAATTAAAGAAAAGAATAGCGTAAATAATATAAAACATTTTGCGGTTGAAGTTATTGATCAACGTAGTGAAATTGCATTAGTATCATCAATTTCCCATCCTGATTTAGGTGCTTTAAAACGCAGTATTGAACATAATTTACAGCGTAAAGTAATAATACTTAAACCTAATGAAATCAAACTTTTACAAAATTATGATATTTTAATATTGTACCAACCTAATGCTGCTTTTAAGTCTATTTTTGAACAAAATAAAGTAGCACAACTAAACACATTTATAATTTCAGGAACTGCCACAGATTTTAATTTTTTAAACCAAGTACAAACCGATTTATTATTTAATATGTCGGCACAAAAAGAAGATTATTTAGCAACATTTGAGCAAGACTTTAATATGTTTTCACAAGCAAATATTGGTTTTGAGAATTTTCCGCCTTTAGAACACAAATTTGGAACAATAACAGAAAAGGGAAATGTAAACACCTTACTTTCTGCTCGAATTAGAAATGTGCAATTACAAAATCCTTTGTTAACTTTTTCAGAAACTAACAAAAAAAGAACTGCTTATTTAGTAGGTGAAAATATTTGGAAATGGCGTTTAGAGAGTCATTTAGTAAATAAAAATTTTACAGATTTTGATTTATTTACGGATAAAATTATTCAATATTTGAATTCTAATGCATCGAAGAAAAATTTAAATGTTTCCTATGAACCATTTTATAATTCA
>CAISYO010000031.1 GCA_903889745.1 uncultured Bacteroidota bacterium
ATCCAGTTAAGTACTTTTAAATATGGCAACAATCAAAGAGATAAGCGTAGAAGATAAGTTAAGAGCCCTTTATGCTTTACAACTAGTTGATTCTAAAATTGACGAAATAAGAAATGTTAGAGGAGAATTACCTCTTGAAGTAGATGATTTAGAAGATGAGGTAGCGGGACTTTCAACACGTTTAGAAAAGTTAAAAAGCGATTTAGAAACTATTGATGAGCAAATCAAAGAAAAGAAAAATGCCATTGAAGCTCACAATGCAGCTATCAAAAAATATCTAGAACAACAAAAAAATGTGCGCAACAACAGAGAATTCAATTCTTTAACTAAAGAGGTAGAATTTCAAGAATTAGAAATTCAATTGGCTGAAAAGCATATTAAAGAAATGAAAGCTTCAATTGAGCACAGAAAAGAGGTTATTGCTCAAACTCAAGAAAAATTAGATGGTAAAGAAACCCATTTGACTCACAAAAAAGCGGAATTAAGCGACATTATGGCTGAAACCGAAAAAGAGGAAAGTTTCTTACTTAAAAAATCATCTGAGTTGAGAGGAAAAAGCGAAGAGCGTTTATTAGCTGCATACGACAGAATAAGAACCAGCGTAAGAAATGGTTTAGCTGTAGTTTCAATTGAACGCGGCGCTTCAGCTGGATCGTTCTTTACTATTCCACCACAAACGCAAATGGAAATTGCAGCCCGTAAAAAAATCATTACAGACGAGCACAGTGGAAGAATTTTAGTAGACGGTGTTTTAGCCGACGAAGAAAAAGAAAAAATGGAAAAATTATTTGCTAGCATTTAATTGATTTCGTTACAAAAATAAATGAAAGTCCTTTTTTTAAAGGGCTTTTTTTTTCTTTAAACCGCAAAGACGCAAAGTTTTTTTCGCAAAGTTCGCAAACAATATCTTCTGTAGAAAACTTGCTAATCACTATTCACTATTCACTATTTACTAAAAAAACCTATCTTTGCAACATGGAAGAAAATGCCACTCGAATTAATAAATTTTTATCTGAAACAGGATTTTGTTCCCGTAGAGAAGCCGATCGTTTAATTGAACAAGGTAGAGTTACCATTAACGGAAAAGTTCCAGAAATGGGCACAAAAGTAACCCCAAGTGATGAAGTTAGAGTAAACGGAAATTTAATTCAAGAGCGCCATGAAAAACCTATTTATTTAGCCTTCCACAAACCTGCCGGAATTGAATGCACAACTAATTTAGATGTAAGAGATAACATCATTGATTTCATCAACTATCCTGAACGAATTTTCCCTATCGGACGTTTAGACAAAGCCAGTGAAGGATTGATTTTTATGACTAACGATGGCGATATTGTAAACAAAATTCTTCGTGCCAGAAATAACCACGAAAAAGAATACATCGTAACCGTAAACCATCCAATTACGGACCGATTTATTGAACGAATGTCTAATGGAATTCCAATTTTGGAAACGATTACTAAAAAATGTAAAGTAGAACAAATTAGTAAATACGTTTTCCGAATAATTTTAACGCAGGGATTGAATCGTCAAATTAGAAGAATGTGCGAATATTTAGATTATGAAGTAACAGCTTTAAAACGTACTCGTATTATTAATATTTCATTAGACGTTGCCGAAGGAAAATACCGAAACTTAACCGATGCAGAAGTTTCCGAATTAAATAAACTTATTGAACCTTCTAGCAAAACCGAAGAAGCTAGTTTACCGAGCAATAAAAGTAAGTTTACTGGGAAACGAAACTATGGCGAACGAAATCGTTAAATTTCAAGTTCCATTACATAATCATCCATAACATAGCCCTCGCCAATATCAATCACCTCGTCATTTACGATACTGAAACCTAATTTAGTATAAAAATGCAACGCGCTGTTGTATTTATTAACATTTAAGAATATGGCTTTCTGATTATTTTCTTTGGCTTTATGTTTTACCAATTCCAAAAACTGCCTACCTAAACCCGTTCCTTGTGTTTCAGGTAAGACATAAATTTTATGAATTTTTGTTTTGTGAGGTGCACTATTAATTTCAAAAGATAGAAAACCTACAAAGTTATCTTTTTCATCCTGTGCCAAATAAAACACGTGACCTTTATCCATTAACTGAGACAATGCATTTTCGGTATAAAACCGATCAATCATATAATCCAATTGTGCTTGGGATAAAATTGCACCATAAGCTACAGGCCAAATCTTCTTGGTTAAATTGATAATAATTTTTAAATCATCTGCGGTAGTAACTGAAATAAATTTCATGAAATTAAAAATTAAATTAATTCCACAAACACACTAATCTTAACTAGAATATGTATTAGTGGAATTAACTGTAAAATGTATTAAGCTTGTCCTGGAGGGCCAAAATTTAAAGGAATAGCGGGTTGCTCGCCCTCTTCTATTTTGCCGTGAGCCGCTTCAAAGCGATGTACGTTTTCGTTTAAGGCTTTTAAAAAGCGTTTAGCATGCTGTGGCGTTAAAATAATTCTTGATTTCACTTTTGCTTTAGGTACGCCCGGCATAAGTGTTACAAAATCAACTACAAACTCTGAGTTGGAGTGGTTGATAATGGCTAGGTTTGAGTAGATGCCTTCGGCTACTTGCTCGTCTAGTTCAATGTTTATTTGTCCTTGTGGGTTGTTGTTTTCCATGTTTTTGTTTTTTTTTTGTTATTTAACCACTAAGAGCACTAGGATTTAATTTTTTAACATATAAGGCATATAAGTTAGTATAAGAAATCTATTGTCTGTTGTCTATTATCTATTGTCTATTATCTATTGTCTATTTAAAATTGTATCACAAAGTTTCACAAAGGTTTCACGAAGTTACACTAAGTGTATTTACTTATTTTATCATTAAGTTACTAGTGGTTTTATTTATTAAACATATAAGGCATATAAGTTC
>CAISYO010000032.1 GCA_903889745.1 uncultured Bacteroidota bacterium
AAATACAAGAAAAACTTTCGAATGTTGTATTTGATAGGGTAAAATTTTTGTCCCAAAATGTAAGATAAAATCATCTGAAAAGCATACACAATTAGGGTTGCCCAAGCACTGGCCATATATCCATACCTTGGTATGAATAGGAAGTTTATGAGAATGGTTAATGATGCTCCTGTAATGGCTATATAGGCTCCGAATTTTGTTTGATTACTTAATTTGTACCAAATACTTTGATTAAAATATACCCCCAGAAAAACATTCCCTAATAGTAAAATAGGAACGACTTTTAGTCCGTCCCAATAAGCTTTATTTGGAATAAAAAACACTTTGATGATATCCACGTTCAAAGAAACCAGAAGGAAGACAAAACAGATTGCAGCAATAAAATAGTTCATTACTTTACTATAAATTTTATTTTTTTCTTCATTTTTTAGCTGCGCAAAGAAAAAAGGTTCGGCAGCATATCGATAAGCGGTAATCAAAATTGTGACCAACATGGACAGTTTATAGCAGGCGCTGTAAATTCCGACTTCCCTATTTGCTGCGTCCAATGATCCAACGGAGTGACCATCATAAAGCATATTTTGCAGTAAGATTCTATCAATAGTTTCATTCACAATGCCTGCCAAACCACCTATCATTATTGGAAGTGCGTAAATAAGCATTTCCTTTGCGATTCGAGGATTAAACTTTAATTTGATGTTATAAAAATCTTTGTATAAGAAAATTGGTTTTACCAAAGATGACAATAAATTAGCAGCAAGAATAAAAATAACACCTTCTTCAGGTCGTTTTGGATTAAAAACAACCAACATTAAAAATAGGTTTAACCCAATATTTACGGCGATTGATATCGCTTGAATCAGCGCGAATTTAGCCGCTCTTTCTTCTGCCCTTAATTTTGCTAGTGGCAGAGAAGAAATAGCATCAATACAAACGATTGCCCCCAATAAAATAATGAATATTGGATAATCAGCAACGTTCAACGCAACGGCAATTTCACGATTAAAAAGTAAAATTGAAAGGAGAAATAAAATATTTATACCGATTACCGTTAAAAAACTATTGGAGAAAATTTCATTTTTATCTTCTTTATTTTGAAGAAACCTAAAAAAAGCGGTCTCCATGCCAAAACTTAAGAAAACTACTAAAAAAGCAACCCAAGCATACAATTGAGAAACAACTCCATAATCTTTTGCATCTTGAAATGATGCAATATAAATAGGAACCAATAAAAAGTTCAACATTCTACCAAGGATACTCGGTAGTCCGTAAATGGCAGTTTGACCCAATAATTTTTTTATCGGGTTAGACATTAATTTCTAAAATTAGGTTTACGTTTTTCTAAAAATGCAGTCGTTCCTTCCATAAAATCAGCCGTTCCAAAACACTTACCAAATTCCTCTACTTCCACATCATAACCATGAATTCCATCGTTATAATTTGCATTGACAGAGCGAATGGCAGATGCTATTGCTGAAGCGGAATTATTTAAAATTTTTCCAGCAATTTCTTCTGCTTTTGCTAATAATTCAAGAGGGTCAACAACATGATTTACCAATCCCCATTTCAACGCATCTTCTGCATTTATCATTCCGGCCGTAAAAACCATTTCGTTTGCTTTTCCTCTTCCAACTAATTGCGCTAAACGTTGTGTTCCGCCGTATCCAGGAATTACGCCTAGTGAAACTTCAGGTAATCCCATTCTTGCATTGGATGAAGCGATACGTATGTGTGAAGCCATAGCTAACTCTAAACCACCACCTAAAGCAAAACCATTAATGGCAGCAATTACGGGTGTTGACAAATTTTCTATATGACTAAATAATATTTCTTGGCCCTTTTTTGCTAACTCTGCACCTTGTTCAATACTGAAATCAGAAAATTCTTTGATATCAGCGCCCGCAACAAAAGATTTCTCTCCTGATCCAGTTAAAATTATTACTCCTATTTCTGAATCATTGTTAGCAGCAGTTAATGCTTTATTCAATTCTTCAATCGTTTCTTTGTTCAAAGCATTCAATTGCGAAGGACGATTAATGGTAATAATCTGAATTTGTCCTTTATGTTCTGTGAGTATGTTGTTGTACATGTGAATTAATTT
The DNA here is from genome assembly GCA_903889745.1 of uncultured Bacteroidota bacterium. Taxonomy (GTDB): domain Bacteria; phylum Bacteroidota; class Bacteroidia; order Flavobacteriales; family Flavobacteriaceae; genus Flavobacterium. The sequence continues at coordinate 2,102 of CAISYO010000032.1, forward strand.
TTTCAGGTGTAAATATAGCTTTTTAGATTCAAGATTGAAAGATTCAAGATGTTAAGACTTTTTATTTTTCTTTTCTAATCGTCTTTCAT
>CAISYO010000033.1 GCA_903889745.1 uncultured Bacteroidota bacterium
AGTTAATGATGCTGTAGTTAAAGTAGCAGTTCCTGAAGCGTCTAAAGTAATTGTTTGATCTGACCCTGCATTAATCGTATATGTTACAACCGCTCCTGCTGTACCACTAAACGATATAGTAGTAGTTGAACCTGAACAAATTGGCCCGTTAGCACTCAATGAAGAAAATGTTGGATTAGGATTGACAGTAATTGTTCCCGACAAATTTAAGTTTGGAGAACAACCAACAGTTTCAACAGTATAATTAAAAGTTCCTAATTGCGTTGGAGTACCACTTATTGTTAAAACATTAGCATTATAAACAGCAGTTAAACCTAATGGCAAACCTGTAACGGTTGCATTTGTTGCATCTCCAGCTGTTAGATATGTTATATCAGTAATTGGATTACCAATACATATTGACTGACTATCTGTTGCTGTAGCAGAAGTTAAATCTATATCACAACTAGGAACTAAACAATCTACAATAATATCTATTGGATCAGAATAACTTTCACAAATACCAAGAGTAATTTTAATAATTACTTGTGTAGTTGACAAAGGTGTAAAATTAGTCGGATCAGGTATTATACTACCGTCTGAGTAATCAAAAAACTCATACGTATAATTTGCAGGATTTGAAGGATTCATTAGATCAGTCAAATAACTTGTTAAATCAAAAGTTGGATTACATTCACCAGCAGGCCCGCTATATGGACCTATAATATTTGTAGCAATTCCAGAAGCTATGTCTACAAAAATTTCATCATACTCTGGGGTAGCAGTACAAGCAACCCTATCCACTTCAACTCTCCATATTCCATTTTGACTTACAACTAAAGAATTTGTTGATGTTGTTGTTTGTAAAACTCCGTTTAAATACCATCTATAATTAAGTATAACTGGTGTAACTGGAGGAGAATAAAAGTTTGCAGTTAAAGTTACAGAATTAACAAGAGAATTACATATAAATCTATCAGGACCTAAAGATACACCACAAATTTCACAATTTGTAGAACCATTGGCACCTCCAGTATTATTGGTTTGATCAAAAGTAATTGTTCCTGATTGATTTGAAAAATTTGTAATTAACAATACATAAAATTGACCTGCTACAGCATTCGTGATCGAAAAGTTCTCAACAGGTGCTGCAGAATAACTACAATCAACAATATTATTTGCAGATGCATTACTACCATCGGGATAATCTTGTAATGCAGTTGTACATAAATTAGGCAACACTCTTGGATCAGTAGTGAATGGTCCCCAACAAATAAAATCTACATCAATGCCATTTCCAGCTGCATTAGTCTGAGAAATCTCAAATTCTAGCAAACCTGCTGTACTTACTTGAAAGGAATACCAAGCACCATTAGGTGAAGTTCCCAAACAACCTATATTGCCTAAATTTGGCGTATTTGTAACATTATCAAATGGTACAGAAGCATCACCACAAAAAGATGCAATAGTTGCACAACTTCCTCCAGGACCTTGGGAGAATGATACTAACGAAAATACTAAACTAATAAATAAGTATATTTTCTTCATAATTACTTAATAAATAAATGATAATTCCATGGAGTAAATTGATTACCTTGCTTTCCAACAAATCTAATACGCCATTTGAAACATTTAGAAAATAATTCTTTGTGAGTAATCATATAGTTATCAATATTTTTTGCTGATTTACTCTTTAACTCTACAAAAATTGTTGTTTTTAAATCTTTAGCTTCAACATTATTCCAACAATCCATAATAGGTACAATTTCTAAATATATTTTAATTAAAGAAGCACTCTTATTTACTAAATTTGAATCCCATTTTATTTTTGCATAAGTATCAATGAAAGAAGTTGATGCAGGAGATTCTGTTAAATTAATTTTAAAGTTCTCTAAAGTAAAATTATTTTTAT
>CAISYO010000034.1 GCA_903889745.1 uncultured Bacteroidota bacterium
GGAACGTATGCTAAAATTGCCGAAGCAAGTGTGCAAAATGTAGAATAAAAAAAATTTTTATAAATAAAAAGGGATTCAATTGAATCCCTTTTTTTATAGCTCTTTTCTATAAGTACGTCTTCGTTTATTAACTTTAGTGTTAAAATTTTTCCATAAATTTTGAATAGCATGATTTTCTTCTAATTCTGGCGTTCTAATACAAGTTTCAATTCCTTTTGCTTTGCAAACTATGTGTAGTTCTTCAAAAAGAATAGCAGTAACACCTTTGCTTTGGTACTCAGGAGCAACACCTATGAGATAAAAAACAACTTCTTTCGATTTTTTTCTAGCTTGTAATAAATGATAAAATCCAAATGGGAATAATTTACCATTCGCCTTTTTTAGTGCTTGAGCAAACCCAGGCATTACGATAGCAAAGGCAATCATATTATTGTTTTTATCCATCACAAATTTAATAAACTCAGGATTGATGAAACTAATGTATTTTTTCTTGAAATACGCTTTTTGAATTGCGTTTATGGGAACAAAAGATTGCAGTTTTGAATAAGTTGTGTTAAACAAATCAAACATTTGATCCACATAAGGCATTATGTCTTTTGTCTTCGTAAAATTTAGAGACCTTAGTTTATAACGCTCCTGAATGAGTCCGCTAAACTTGTTAAATTGAGTTGGATCTATATCATTAAATGAGAAAATACTTTCTTGATAGGCTTTTTCTACGCTAAGACCAAGTTGTTCAAAATGCTCAATGTAGTAGGGCATACTATACCAAGTAATCATATTTCCCATTTGATCAAATCCTTCAGATAGCACACCTACTTTATCTAAATTTGAAAAACCCATAGGCCCTTCCATGTGATCCATTTGATGTTTTATACCTAATTCTTCAACTTTATTTAAAAGCGCTTTTGTCACTTCGATATCATCAACAACATCAAACCAACCAAATCGAACTTTTCTTTTTTCTAAAATAGTAACTTCTTCCCAATTAATAATTGCAGCAATTTTACCAACAATTTTATTGTCTTTATAGGCTAAATAAAAATGAGCTTCAGCAGTTTGTAGTGTAGGATTTTTTGTTTTGTCAAAAGTTTCAAGTTCTTCGGAAATGATAGGTGGAATCCAATAGGGATTATTTTTATATAATTCGAAAGAAAACATAACGTAATCTTTCATTTCTTTTTTAGTGAGCGCCTCTCTTATTGTTATCATTTTATTCTACAGCATCTTTACGTTTTTTGGCTTCTTTTTCGCCTTTCTTCTTCATTTTTTTATCCATCTTACTACCATTGTCTTTCTCTATTTTGACTTCCTGATAGTTTTTTGCAAAGCGCCACGAAAAACCAATTCCACCTGAAATAATGCTTGGAGTATCTTTTATGTTTTTACCAATAGAAGCATCAATTTGCATGTCTTTATTAAATAAATACGCGGCTCCAGCTCTAATGATTCCATCCGAATAATAATCTCCCATAAAGCCTTGATTTTCAATAAATCCAGACCATTTTTTATTGAATCCTCTTGTTAAAGTTAAAATATAATCGATACTTGCAAAATCGGTTCCTATTTTATTGTACGCTACATTGGTAACTAAAACCCATCTACTTCCAAATTGATTTTGTGCAATTACCATTGCTTTCGGACTTATTTTTGACTCCTCAACTGTAACAGGAGCATAATTAAATGGATTATCGGTAAAGTTTAAATTCACCCCGGCATAGACCGCAACTGCAGGAAGTAATTGTCTCCATTTAAATTTTTGATTAGCTTTCCAACTATATACATTAGGTTTTTCTTCATAGTTTTTAAAAGGATCATACACTAAATATTTTGCACCAAATAATGTTTTCTTTAAGGCACTTCTGTTTTTTTCTAGAATTGCCGAGGTATAGGTGTCATTTTGATATTGTATTTCGGCAATAAATTCTAATTGTTCAAAGAATAATCCCCATCGCACATCAAATTCACCCATTAATCCATTGGCTTTATAAGCAAGAGCTTTATGGTCTTCACTTACATAATTTATCCCCGATTCTGCTTGAAAAATTGATTTCCCAACAGAAAAAGCCATCATTGATCTACCAGGTCTATTGGAGTTAATATCATCTGTAAATTGAGCCATTGCACAATGAGCTACTAAAAACAGGCTTAAAACAAAAAGCGATTGTAATGATTTCATACGATTTAATTTATCCTCAAAAATAGTTATTTTATCATAATTTTAAGAAACAATTTATAAGTTTTACCAACTAATATCTGTATTTTTGAATTTTAAAATTAGATCATATGGAAATGGCTTCTGGCTCAAGTATTTTAAGAACCTTAGCAATTATTATTTTAAGTTATTATTTGTTTAAGTTTCTAATGCGAATTTTTGCTCCTATAATTATGCAAAAGGCAGTGAACAAAATGCAAGAAAAGATGCAAGAGCAATTTAGAAAACAGCAAGAACAGCAAGAGCAACAACAGTATACAACATCTCAATTTCAGACTAAAGAGAAAGAAAAAGTTGGCGATTATATCGATTACGAGGAGATAAATTAAATCTGTGTATCATTCACCAAAGGATATTTTAACAATATCCTTTTTTTAATTACTTTAGCATTATATTTCTTTTTACAATTTACATGAAAAACATTCAAAAAATAGTTCCGCATATCCTAGTTCTTATTGGATTTGTCTTAGTTTCATTGGTTTATTTCTATCCTGTTTTGCAAGGAAATAAAATTTTTCAGTCTGATATAGTTCAATATACCGGAATGGCAAAGGAGCAAAATGA
>CAISYO010000035.1 GCA_903889745.1 uncultured Bacteroidota bacterium
AGCAAAGTAAATTGATGTTGTTGTGGTTTTTTTAATTGTTCTATTAATTGTCGCTTAAAATCTGCATCCATTCCTGATTCTTTTTTATCAGTATTGCTTTCTTCAAAATTTAATTCATTACCAAAAGTCATAAACTCTTCATACGTAACTATACCTGATGTATTTTGAGCATAAGTAAAGGCTAAAGAAAAAATAAACAAAACAAAAGTTGATTTTAAAGGAAGTTTTTTCATGATAATTAGGGTTGATTTTGAATTAGATTTCAGAATATGTATGTTTTTTTAATAATAAAAGTTGATAAAAATATTAGGTGAGAATAAGATGTATCTAATTCATTCGCATTCTATTTCCACCACCGTTCATACCTCTACCCATTTCTCTCATTTCTTCCATTTTCTCTTGGGCAATTTTTTCAAACTCTTTTTGTGTAATTGGTGTTCCTTTCTTAGGTTGTTTAATCTCTTTACGATCTTTAGGATTTATTACAATTTTAGAGCATAAGATCGTTGTTGTGCCATCGTTTACTTCTAGAATCAATCCAGGCAATCCCCAGTAATTTTCTGGCCCTTGACTAATTGGAATATCCATTGTGTACCATGCAGTAATGAAAGTTTCTTTAGGAATATCCCAACCAGCTGTTAAATTAGACGATTTACTTTTGATCGAATCTTTTGACTGAGTTGCTTTTTCTTTATCAGAATCCGTTCTTCTATAACTTCTAAAATCAGTTGGGCTTGTTGTTTTCTTTGCTGTAGCTTTATAGCACAAATAGTTCCCTATTTGTTTGGTTTCTGCTGACATCTCCCATTTGTAATTTGTTAATGAATCTTTAATTAAAAATTCTTTTCCAAAAAACTCTCGTTCTTGTAAAAATACTTTCTCCTTTGTGTTTTTATATAAATTCCCTGAAGAAAAGGAAGACATCATCATTCGACCAAATCCTTGATTAGATGAAACCGCATCCATTTTTTCTTCTTCACTATACCAAGAAGTTGTTTTATCAAATGTTAAAATAAATGTTTTTTCAAACATAGTTTTCATACGCTCTTCGATTCGAGCTTTCATTTCAGGGGTCATTTCTCTATTTGATGACCAACCACTGGTCATATTTGCAGTATTTGTTTTTGATTCATATACGGCTAATCCCTGAAAATTTTGTGCTTGAGAGAACCCATAAATAAGTAAAAGCGAAAAAATAACTATTTTTTTCATTATGATAATTTATTTAGTTAAAGTAATTAGACATCCAAAAGTGCAAATTGTTACATAATAATACTACTAATTTTATGTTAAAGTAGTATATTAGACACTTGAAACTCATTTTAGTTTAATCCATGATTCAAAAAAAGCACCTATTATTAATTTTATGTTTTTGGAATGCTTTGGGATTTTCTCAAAATACAATTCCAACAGAAAAATTAGACCTGAGTACTTGGGAAATAGACAATTATTTTGGATTTGACAATCAAAAAAATCAGTATGGGATTAAAAACAATGTCGTTATTAAGCGTTCAACTACTGATTTTGAATACAAAAATATTGGACTCGGAAAAATCACACATATAGATTTTCAAAATCCGTTACAAATTGTAGTATTTTATAAAGATTTCAATACTGTTGTGCTTTTAGATAATCAATTAAATGAAATAAAACGAATCGACTTCAATTTAAAACCAGAACTAGTTCAGCTAGAAGCCGTTGGTCTATCCGCTCAAAATCAATTATGGATTTATGACGGTATTACTAATAGAATTGGGCTATATAACATCACAAATGACCATCTAAAATGGATTTCAACTCCTTTAAAAAGTGGCATAAAAAATTACTTTTCGGATTATACCTTTTTTTATTGGCTAGACCATACCAATCAATTGTTTACTTCCTCAATTTATGGCACAATAAATACGCTAGGAACACTTCCAAAATATGATAAAATGCAGCTGTTAAGCAATTCTACAGCGCTATATTCACATGAAAATGAAATTTATTTTTACGAAATTACAAAGGAGAGAAGTAGTAAAATTAAGTTAACTGAAAATTTCGTTGGCAATTTTTTCTTTAAAGATGGAATTTTAGCTATTTTTACCCAAAATATAATTACTAATTATAAATTAATTTTACCATAATGCACATAGCAGTAGCAGGAAATATTGGCGCCGGAAAAACAACCCTAACTCGTTTATTAGCCAAACATTATAAGTGGGAACCACACTTTGAAGATGTAGTAGACAATCCTTATTTAGATGATTTTTATCATCAAATGGAACGATGGAGTTTTAATCTTCAAATCTATTTCTTAAATAGTCGTTTTCGCCAAGTATTACAAATTAGACAAAGTGGTAAAAATATTATTCAAGATCGAACCATCTATGAAGATGCGCATATTTTTGCACCAAATCTTCATGCCATGGGATTAATGGCAAATAGAGATTACAACAATTATACTTCTCTATTTGAATTGATGGAAGGATTGGTTGGCGCACCTGATTTATTGATCTATTTAAGAAGTTCGATTCCAAATTTAGTGAGCCAAATTCATAAACGAGGAAGAGAATATGAAAATTCTATTTCAATTGATTATTTGAGTCGTTTAAATGAGCGTTATGAAGCATGGATTCAAACCTATGACAAAGGAAAATTAGTCATCATTGATGTAGATGATATTGTCTTTGTTAATAATCCTGAAGATTTAGGAAACATCATCAACCGAATTGACGCCGAATTAAACGGATTATTTTAATAAAAAACGCCTCAAATTAAAAATTTGAGGCGTTTTTTAAATATTATATTTTTCTATTTTCCTAAAGCGGCAATTTTAGCATCAACTTCCATTTCAGATCCTTCAAAAACTTTTTCTTCCAAAGTTTCTTTACCATTTACCATTGTAGTTAAAGTAACCGTAGCTTTTACTTTTCCGTCAGCTACTTTAGTTTTGATAACTTTAATGTCTTTAATTATTTTATCATGATTACAATTTGGTCCGTGCTCATGAGCTGCTTCACCAATGTATTTACCGTTTTCATCATATTGTGACATGCATTTTTCTATACATTCTTCAGAACATCCGTTTGCTTCACACATTTTAGCACATTCATCTTTTGTCATTGTAGCGCATTTTGATAAATCGCATTTGCTTTCTGTGCAAACAACTTCTTTTTTATCACCTGAACAACATGCTCCCTTTTCTGTTGTAGCACTATGACCTCCTAAAATTGGCGCAATTACTAAACCAATTAAACACGTTAATTTGATTAAGATATTCATTGAAGGTCCAGAAGTATCTTTAAATGGATCTCCAACCGTATCACCAGTTACAGCTGCTTTGTGCGCATCAGAACCTTTGAATGTCATTTCTCCATTAATTTCTACTCCTGCTTCAAAAGATTTTTTAGCATTATCCCAAGCACCACCTGCATTGTTTTGGAATACAGCCCAAAGCACACCTGAAACGGTAACTCCTGCCATATAACCACCTAACATTTCAGCGATTAATTGATTATCATCTGGGTAAACTAATTTCCCTAAAAGTACAATTGCAATTGGAAAACCAATCGTTAAAATTCCTGGCAACATCATTTCGCGTAAAGCGGCTTTAGTTGAAATTTCCACACATTTACCATATTCTGGTTTGCCAGTTCCTTCCATAATTCCTGGAATTTCTTTGAACTGACGACGTACTTCATATACCATATCCATTGCAGCTTTTCCAACAGAATTCATTGCTAATGCAGAGAAAACTACAGGAATCATTCCACCAATAAATAACATGGCTAATACTGGCGCTTTGAAAATATTAATTCCATCGATTCCTGTAAACGTAACATAAGCAGCAAATAAAGCTAACGATGTTAAGGCTGCAGAAGCGATTGCGAAACCTTTTCCTGTTGCCGCAGTTGTATTTCCTACTGAATCTAAAATATCGGTACGCGTACGAACTTCTTTTGGTAATTCACTCATTTCGGCAATTCCACCTGCGTTATCAGAAATAGGTCCGAATGCATCGATTGCTAATTGCATTGCTGTTGTAGCCATCATAGCTGAAGCTGCTAAAGCCACACCATAAAAACCTGCAAAAGCATAAGAAGACCAAATTGCCGCAGCAAATAAAATCACTGTTGGGAAAGTTGAAATCATACCCGTTGCTAAACCAGCGATTACGTTAGTTCCTGCTCCTGTTGATGATTTTTGTACAATTGCCAAAACTGGTTTTGTTCCTAATCCTGTGTAATATTCAGTTACTGATGAAATTGCTCCACCAACTATCAATCCTACAATAGTAGCATAGAAAACACGCATTGAAGAAATTTCTTTCAATCCTTCACCATAGAATTCCATTGTCATTACTTCTGGTAACATAAATTTTACTAAGAAGAAACAAGAAATTGCAGTTAATACAATTGAAACCCAATTTCCTTTGTTTAAAGCTCCTTGTACTTGTGCTTCTTTAGCGTCATCGCTTGAAATTTTAACTAACATTGTTCCAATGATAGAAAATAAAATTCCAAAACCTGCTATTGCCATTGGTAATAAAATTGGCCCGATTCCACCGAATGCATCTTCGATTTTTCCGCCCATATCTTTAATTACATAATTTCCTAATACCATTGCTGCTAAAACAGTTGCTACATACGACCCGAATAAATCGGCACCCATACCTGCAACGTCTCCAACATTATCACCTACGTTATCTGCAATTGTAGCAGGATTACGTGGATCGTCTTCTGGAATTCCAGCTTCTACTTTTCCTACTAAGTCAGCACCTACATCGGCCGCTTTTGTATAAATACCTCCCCCTACACGAGCAAATAATGCAATAGATTCAGCACCTAAAGAGAATCCCGCTAGAGTTTCTAAAACGATAGTCATTTGGTCTGTTGAAGTCCAAACACCACCCATAAAATAATTATAAAAGAAAATAAAGAAACCTGTTAATCCTAGAACAGCTAATCCTGCAACGCCTAATCCCATTACAGTACCACCACCAAAAGAAACTTTTAATGCTTGCGGTAAACTAGTACGGGCAGCTTGTGTAGTTCTTACATTTGTTTTTGTGGCGATTTTCATCCCCATATTACCTGCTAGTGCAGAAAAAATAGCTCCAAAGATAAAAGCTACTACTATTAAAATACTTGTTGTTTCAACAACTTGAGAAACGGCAGCTAAGACAATACTTGCGCCAATTACAAAAAATGTTAATAATCTATATTCTGCTTTTAAGAAAGCTAAAGCACCTTCGTAGATGTAATCTGAAATTTCTTTCATTTTACCATCTCCGGCATCTTGTTTTAATACCCATGCTCGCTTAGCCCACATAAATAGTAAGCCAATAACTGCCATAACTATTGGCACATAAATCATGATTGATCCCATAAAATATAATTTAGTTTTTTTGTTTGATTAT
>CAISYO010000036.1 GCA_903889745.1 uncultured Bacteroidota bacterium
CCCTGTTCCACCGGTAACTAATATCATGTGCCAAAAATACAATCTTTCGCCTTTGCTACAATTTTTAAACCGGTTTTAATTTAAATAGATTGTAAAAATGCTACATTTCATGCGTCAAGATGTAATGCTAGGAAAGGATCCCAAAAATGGGTTTTAAAATTTTGAATTTGATCATTTTTCACAATTACCCCTTCTAAACTCAACTTTTCAGCCATTGTGTCTGGCGTTTCAAAGTGGTGTTTTCCAGTTAATAAACCATTTCTATTGACCACACGATGTGCTGGGATTCCCGGATACTTGTGCGATGCATTCATTGCCCAACCAACCATTCTACTTGATTTTTTAGAACCCAAACATTTTGCAATTGCGCCGTAAGATGTTACTTTACCTTCCGGAATTAATTTTACAATTTGAAATACTGCTTCAAAAAAATCTTTGTTTTTATCGTTGATGGAAATGGACATGTGTAAGTGCTTTTTACTATTTAGCAAATCAAAAATAAGGAAAAGTAGGCGTTTTAGACCTACTATTTCTTTAGCGGGAACGGAAAGATATTAGCCTTTATAAAATACAGCAATTGAGGCGGTATTTTGCGTTAGGGATAGCAATGAAAATCCTTTTGCCTTTTTTTTGCAAAAGATTGGAGAGAATAGCCCAACCCGCAGGGGAACGCCCAGAAAAATTGATTATTTACTTAATTAGTATATTTTAATTTGGTGAAATATTCAAAAATAAAATAGCTTTTTTTTTGATTCTGGCAAAATTAAGCAACTTTTGGAGGTTAAAAGTTTTTTCCGATATCTAGCAATGAAATCCTAAACAAAATCTCTGAATAATTGAGGAATAACATAAAGAAAATGAGCATTATCAAGACCAATGGATTTGTATATTTCAATAACTGCATTACTTTTAAAAAAAACATTCTTTTCGTTTAAAATATAAACTATAGAATCTCCCTTGGGTAAAAGAATATTTTTTTCAGAAATTATTTTTTTTTAAAATATCGCCAAGATTGCTAAAATTATAACCTCATTTTTATTGAACGTTTATCTAACTAATCATTGAAAATAGTCTTTTTGGATTTTTGGAAAACTTTTCACCATCCCAATTGTATTCATGAGCTACCTTGTGGCCAGACAAACAAAATCCGCTGCAAATGAATACATGAATTGTTTTTGAATCTATTTCGAGTAGATATATATTTCTATAAAAAATGGATGTTTGTAATTTAATAGATTCTCCTAAAATTGGCTTTCTTCTTGGCTTTAATGGATTTCTTTTATCAGGTTTAAAAGCCCAATCAAACAATCCAATTTCGGTAATACTTTCGTAATTTTCAGCATAGTATTGGTTAAGCCAACATTTCATGGCTTTTGATAGAAATTGAGGTAAGGAATGTTCTTCTTTCATGAGGAAATTGATTTTAAATGCTCATAAATCATTACCATGGCTAAAGTATCTAATTCGCAGTATTTTAGTAATGCTAGTGATAGGTCTTCTCTTTCCATTTGAGACATATTTGTGTATTGAATTTTACCATAGGCAGTTAATGCGGCCCCTCCATCATCAATATTTTCTATTTCGGACAACATTCCTTCTATTTCGTCAATAGAATATCCGTCAAATACTGTTGGCAACATTTTGTAGGGACTAATAATTGATCCATTTTCTTCTTTTAACCAAACATGATTTTTATTAAAGTTTTTGCTTATAAGACCAATATTCCCAATTGAATTACTATATTTTTCCCTAACAAAAGTGCTAGTTTTTAATATCGCTGGAAGTACTTTTTTTATTGAATTGGAACCAAATGTATAAGGATTATAGTAATATTTTTTAATGATATCACACAAATCTACCATGTTTCTTTGAGGAGTTTCCCATGGAGTAGCATGTTCTTTTTTAGCAGCAGAAACAGACTCAATAAAGGGAATTAACAAATCCTTAAACTCATAATGGCTTTCCTTTAATTGGGCATGTATAGCATTGAGGATTGTGTTTTCATGGGTAGAAAATCTAAAAATTGTTCCTTCATCATTTTTTAGTGCATTGTATAAATTGAGCATAAAAATAAAATTTGGAAACTCTCCAGGTGTTGTATTAATATATTCATTAGCATGCTCTATTCTTCCATCTATATGATAAATGTGATGCGAAAATTGAAATGCAATTTGTTCGTAAGGTTTTCTGCCTGTATGAAACGGCAATGGAACAGTTGATGTTTCAAAATCAATAAAATGCAAAGGAAATTTCCATGTTTCAATTTCTTGTTTTAAGCCATCTAAATCAACATATTCTGAGAAATTGTTTGAACGCTCTTTAACAATTTGAAGCCATTGTCTGTGTGTTCTTGAAATAAATGATGGGTTTTCTTTTAATTTTATATCATCTTCACTCATTTCATCTTTGAAACGGATTCCTCTTTCAAAAATAGTAGCATCTCGTAAATCCCAAATATTAAAAATATTGGGACGTTTAAAATCAGATTCTGACCAATTAAATTGCGATTTAAAACAGTGCTCAAATCCTGACTTTTTGTTTATAGCATTCGAAATTGATTTAAATTCACAAGCTTTACAATTTGTAAAATTTGCAGGCCAATTAGGGTAATGATTTTCCAATCGTATATCTCGAAGTAAACTAATAGCTTCATGAAAACCTAAATTTTCATAATATTTATGCTTATCGTTAATGATATCTTCAATCAGTTCAGGAAGTGGGATAAAACTCATTAATGAATCACCCATTTGGTCGATACTATTTGCTAAAACTTCTACACCCGTCCGTTTTTCATTATTTTGAGATACACGAAATAATTGGTTTAATCCTTCTACAGTAGCTTTTTGAGTTTTATTTACCAATCCTAAATAAGGAGTAAAAGAAAACTCTGGAAATGATAATTTGGCTACGTGTGTTTGAAAAGCTAAATCAAATAAATAAGGCTTCCAAGAAGAAGTCAGAATCCTCTTTTTGCCCAGAAAAGTAAATTGATCGCTTGGATCGTATGATTTAGCTTTAACTTCAATCAATTGGATTTGACTGCCTTTTTTAACCAAAATATCAGTTCTAATGAATAAGTCATTAACTATAAAAGCAGCCTCAAAAATAACTACATTTTCCTGTTTTAATAATTCTTTTGTTTTATTAGCAAATTCCGCATAATTATCTGAAGCGTATGGACCATCAATTAAGATTCCCTGAGGAAAATGCAATCGGGCATATTCTTCAATTTGAAAGCCACCGCTTGCTAATGCTTGTAAAAAAGTATCTTCATTTTTTTGATTCTCAAAAACTTCGGAATTGTTAGAAAAATAGATCTTATTTGGACATTCTAATCCAAGTTTAAAACGAGATTTTGAGAGTACTTTCATAGTAAATAATTTAATATTGACAACCAATTTTGAAACATTTCTGAGCCAAATTGAATCCATTCGCCTTGAAATTTTTCGGCACCATTATTAGGTCTGTCGTCAATTAATATATCGCCTCTTACTAAATCTTTTCGATGTGTTAAAATGAGTTTTCTATTAACGGATTCGCCAAATTTATCTTCTAGCCACAATCGTTTATCTGTCTATGCTGAAGGATTATTCCACGGTGCCGTACTTAAAAAATAAACTTCATACTTTAACTTTCCACATCATAATATTAAAATTTAATAATTAACCTACTCCTTTTTAATGTTGCTTTTCCGTTTATTTCAACATTTTATTTAATATTCTTTTGGTATGCCATACTCATATATCTCTGTAAACTGATGAAGTGGCGCCTCCAGAAAGTTGGTTAGTTAAAATCACAGGGATATCATTGTAAAAATAACAGCCTAACCCCACATTAAATACGCTAGATCACGTTTATTATTTTCAAATTCTAATGTTATTCCTTTATCTCTTTCTATATTTTGATCTGGAATTATATTTTTACTATCATAAAAGATATAACTTCCAACGTAGTTTGGTTCCGATTTATGAAATTCTTCCATGTTTGCATATTTCAAGAATAGAATTTTGTTTACATTGAAATTTTCAGTTGTAATATAAAAATCCAGATCTACAATATTATCATGTTCAATCACTACTTTATTTTCACACTCAATAAAATCTGTAAAGTCTTCGGGTACAAACCAACTACTAATTTGTTTAACCTCGCTAGAATTTGATAGAAGTTCAAGTTCTTCAGCGGTTTCAACATCTATTCCAAACGTTTCTTTGTTTTTGTCTAAAAATACTTGAGTGTGGTTTAAAATAGCTGGGCTTTCGTCAAAATCTACATAGTCCATTTCGCCAATGAAATCAGCTAATTTTTGTTTTGAAATAATTGTTTCTTTGTTAACTTGAATAGAAATTAGGGCATCATCTTCCATTACATTAACGCCATTGCTCGCTTCGTCAAAAATTAATTCGTACAAACCATAATGATCAATTCCTTGTTCTATTTCGTTAATTATATCTGAAAATGATTCGCAATTTTCATGAATTAAAGCCATATTAAATTTTGATTGAAAAACACTTAGGTCATTTTCAGAATCAACTAATGTGGTTGAGTGAAGGGCTACAAGTAATTCTCCTATAGTTTTAATTTCCCCTATACCGTATTCCAAAACCTTTTCAAATTCTGGAAACAACTCTTCTTTTACACGCCCAAAAAAGTAATTAGAAATTCTTCCACTGATGGTTATTATAACTTTATCTGTTGAGTTATTTTCATTTGTATTTACGATTTGCTTTTCAATGGTTTCTGGCTCAATTTGATAACCTAGTGCGGTAGCTAATACAATGAAATCTTTACAGTTTTCACCCCACTGATTAGAAACTACGATAGTAGTAGTGGTATTTAACACCAGTGGTTTTTTAATATTAAATCGTTCTTGATCGAATTCGTCATTTGCATTTCTTATAAATCCTTGGCTTGTTCCTTGAATTTTATCTGGGAAGACATTTTGTAATTCATCAAAATTTGGTTGTTTTTTTAAAATGTAATCTTCCACTATTTTAAAAACCAACTCCCGTTTGTTTAAGTTTTCTCCGATTCCTTCAACTTTGTATTTTGTAAAATTTTTTGCCATCTTATTTATTATTTATTATTCTATTTACGTTCCAAATTAATAACTCTCTATATACTGAAGAAGTTGCACCTCCAGAAAGTTGATTAGCTAAAACTACAGGAATATCTTTGTAAAAA
>CAISYO010000037.1 GCA_903889745.1 uncultured Bacteroidota bacterium
TCCTCTTCCTCCTTTGTGTTCCCTCCTCTTTTCTCCTTATGTCTCTCCACTTCTTTCTGCTTCTTCCCTACTTCTTCTTCTCTGAAGCTTCTATTGTGTAAATTTGCATTTATCTCTAAATTATCTTTTTTCACGTCTCTCCCATTATAACTTGATTTCTTTTTCAAAATTAAAGTTGTGTCTTCATTAGAATCATCAAATTCTTGTTTCTTCATCCTCTCCTCCTCTTTGCCATCTGTTCTAGCTTTGGATCCCTTTCTCCCCTCCTTCTTTTCTCCCTCCTGTTTCTTGACTTGGGTGAATTCGGTATCTAATTAATTTCTCATTTAATATTCCTAAACTATTTTTTTCAGCTATATTAATAGCTAGCCATCTATCGTGAATAAAATATTTTATAACTGGAAATGGTTTTTTTAAAAATGATAAATTATTTCTAAATGCCATTGCTGCACCTGTAGCACAATTCTCAATGGTGTTTATATATAATTTAAGATCTTCGGAATTAGATATATTTCCACAAGGGAAACACATCGAATCCCACAAAAAATAATTACTGTTTATTTCTCCTTTAGCATCCATTAACAAACCATTTGTCATTAAACCATCCATTTTAGGATTCTCCTCAAACCATTTAATTATTGAGGATACTTTATCAGGTTCCCAATAGTCATCATGGTCTGCAAGAATGATTATATCACCTGTGCATGCTTTAATTGCTTTTTCTATACTTTTATAAGAGCCTATATTATTTGCATTATTATGAATAATGAATAAGTCAGGATTTTCTATAGAATAGCTATTTATTATTTCTTTTGTATTATCAGTTGAGGCATCTTCAACTACTATAATCTGATCTACTTTGTGAATTTGAGCTAGTATAGAATCTAATTGATTACGCATATAATTTGCGCCATTGTATACAATAAATGCAACTGAAATTTTCATAAATACTTAAACCTATTGAATTTCAAAGATATCAAATTATAAGGTAAATCTTAAGCAGGGAAAGCAACAATTTTGCATATTAATATTTATCTTTGAGCAGTGAGAAAAGTTCAAAAAAAAATTGTTTATTTATTGCCCATTTTTTTGGTATTTGTAAGCAGTTTATTCTGTATAAATTTAAGCGCCCAAGAGCAACAAGGCGACACCCTAAAACACATTTCTAGTTTTAAAAGGTGGTATCAAAATTTACTACCTACACCTTATACTGGTACAAAAAATAAATTACTCATGCCAATGGCTGTGGGTTATTACGATTTTGATGAAAAAATTCGTGATTTACAATTATTAGGAAAATTACAGCCGGAACAATCATTAACTATTCGTCCGTATATTCTAACACCTAAGTTGGGCTATGATAGCTTACTTGCTATGATTGACTCTGATTTTGAAAATAATGGCCATTTAGTAGAAAAAAAACATTCAGATATTCAACTACTTCCTATAAACTTTTTACAAAAATATAATTCACATCACCCTTACGGTTGGAACGATGGGCCATTAAGTTTTTCCAAAGGGTACCAATTTGTTGGAAGCGCTGGCCTATATATGAGATGGCGTAATATTCACCTAAGCTTAAGACCAGAATATTTCAAAACAGCATCTGATCCTTATGAAAGTAACGATGTATGGGGCCAACGAACTTCTGCTTTAAACAAACTAACCCTTGGTCAATCTAGTTTAAGGATAGATTTTGGCCCAATAAGTGTTGGGGTTAGTACACAAAATTTATGGGCAGGGCCAGGACAATATAGTTCCTTATTAATGTCTAATAATGCACAAGGTTTTAATCATTTTAGTATTGGTACAAATAGGCCTCTAAAAACTCCA
>CAISYO010000038.1 GCA_903889745.1 uncultured Bacteroidota bacterium
CAAAAATTATATTTTAAGACTTTAAATAAAATTAATTTTATAACTTTCAGCAATTTACTTTATTTTTTTTTCCAAATAAAAACTAAAAATCATTTTTACTTTTTAGCTACAACTTCCAATACTTATTAATCCCCTCCCCTTTTTTAATCCCTTTGATATCGAACAACATCAATTCCGCTTTGCTCCACTGTTGCAATTGTGCTGTAGGTATTTCTTTAAATACTTGGTGGGCTACGGCTAGGATGATGGCGTCGTACTTGTTGGGTGATGGGTGATGAGTGATGGGTGATGGGTTAGATCCTGAAACAAGTTCAGGATTACAAGTAGGGAGTTCGGAATGACACACTACACCATATTCTTTGGCTACTTGTTCTGGATTGGCGTGTGGGTCGATTACGGTAACTTGTACACCAAAATCTTGTAGTTCTTTGATTAGGGCAAAAACTTTAGAATTTCGGATGTCGGTTACGTTTTCTTTAAACGTTACGCCCATTACCAATACTTGCGTTTCTCCCGGATTTTTGCCTTCTTCAATTAGCTTTTGTACAATGCGTTTAGCAATATACGTAGGTAAATAATCGTTTACTTGTCTTCCTGCGGCTATTACTTGCGGTTCAATGCCTATTTTTTTGGCTTTGTGTATCAAATAAAAGGGGTCCACACTAATGCAATGTCCGCCTACTAAACCGGGTTGGTATTTATGAAAATTCCATTTGGTTCCAGCCGCTTCTATTACGGCTTGGGTGTCAATTTTCATTGTATCGAAAATAATAGCCAACTCATTCATCAATGAAATGTTCAAATCGCGTTGTGTATTTTCAATGACTTTTGCGGCTTCGGCTACTTTAATACTTGGTGCAATATGCAATCCTGCTTCAATTATGGTGCCATACACTTCGGCTATTTTTTGGGTGGTTTCTGAGTTGTTCCCTGAAACGATTTTAAGAATTTTGGTTAGGGTGCGTACTTTGTCGCCTGGCACAATACGCTCTGGACTGTATCCAAAATGAAAGTCAATTCCTGCTTGTAAGTTGGAATGCTTTTCTAAAACCGGAACACAATCTTCTTCGGTACATCCTGGATATACCGTGGATTCATATACTACGATGTCTCCTTTTTTTAATTGTTTGCCCACGCTTTTGGAAGCACTTAATAGCGGCTTTAAATTGGGTATGTTGTTGTGGTCTATATCTGTGGGTACACCAATAATATGAAAGTTGGCCTGTTGTAAATCAGAGGGGTTTGAAGTAAATTTTATATTCTTTCCTTCAAAAGCACTTGCCTCTAGCTCATTGGAGGGGTCGATACCTTGTTTCATTAAGGCAATACGGCTTTCGTTACTATCAAACCCAACTACAGGAAAATGCTTTGCAAATTCTAGCGCTAACGGGAGTCCTACATAGCCTAAGCCAGTTACAGAAATGGTTATCATTTTTAAAATGAATTATATGGTTGGTGTTTTTTGTCTAATCGTTTATAGTAGCTCTTTCCAAAATTTTTTAAACCCTAAAAAAAGAACGGTAAAAAACACGGCTAAAAAGGCACCTATGACAAACCCTTTTATGATGCCCAATTCATTTACGGGCAGTGGCAAAATAGGTTGGTCAATGACTTGTATTAATGGCGTTTCTTTGCGCAAGGTAACTTTTGCGAGTTCCGATTGTTTTACTAATTCGGTTAATATGGCAGTATTGGCTTGTACATCGACTTGTTTTTTTGCAGATGGTACGCGTTTTACATTTAAGGCGGGATTGAGACCAAAAGTATTATCATTAGCTACCGCTACACCGGTAATAGAGCCATTGAGTTCTCCTCGTATGGAGTCGGTTTGACGCATTAAAATATCCATGTTTTCCTTGGCGCGTTTGCTTTTGGTTTCTACATAGAATTTGGTTACCGTGTTGGTCAATGCCAACGTAAACTGTTGCGCAAAAAATTCATTAGTGGCATTTAGTGTTATGGTGCCAATAGCTACTTTTTTGTCTTTTTGTTCAACGGTTAAAGCGTTTTTATATAAATCGTTATAAATTACCCCAAAAATACTGTCTTGGATTCGGGTAAATTTTGATCGGTCTGTATTGGGTAAAAATTGTATGTTTTTCAACTGCGGTTTTTCATCCCAGTTGCCGCGCCAGTTCTTCTCTTGGATGTACATTTCGGCTAAGGAAATTTGTTTGTTTTCAAGAGAAACTGGTGTTAAAAGGGTTTGCTCTACCATAGCGCGCGACTTAAAGAGTTCCATTAAATTAACCGCAGAAAAGGCGCCACTATTGCCTCCTGCTCCTCCAATATCGAAACCAAATGAACTGGCTAAACTTCCTAATCCACCAGCACCCGCTTTTTCTTCTTCTAACGCATAGGTTAATGTAGCCGTGTAAATGGGTTTTTTATAAAAAGAAAACAAAACACCAAGTAGTGCACCGATTACTGCTGCAAGGGCTATTTTTTTAAATTTGGATCGTAAATAGGCCATCCATTCGTTTGCTTTTTGAATAAGCTCTTTTAGGGTTATTTCTTCGTTTTGTGTTTCCATGTTTGAATTTAGAATTTAGAATTCAGAACTATTTTTATTTTTAATACGGTTTTGATTTGCTGCTTATTTAATGCTTTAAATTATTATGGCGGTTTACTTAACCTCGAGCGCTTACGCTAAAACAATTCTTACACTTATAATTTTGCATTCAAATGAAAAATAGAATTTATAAGTTACTTTTTCAACAACCAGCTAGACGATTGAATTTTGTCGCCCAAACCATCTAGTAATGCGATGCCTAATTTTTCGCAAATAGGCGCTTCGGGTATGGAGTTGTTGTTTTGGTCGCCACCATTGGCAAACGCCAATTGGTACTCGTTGTGTAATTGTTCGTGTATGTGTTGTATGGTGGCACAAACAGTGCGGTCTTCGTCTATGGAGAGAAATACTTGATCAACGCTTTTGATGTTAGAAACAATAAACACGCGTTCGCCTTCTAGTTGGAATTCTTTGCTGCCTTTCAAGGCGCGTTGTTTGTCGTTATTGACAATTACAATAAGGTAATCGCCTAATGCTTTGGCATTATTGAAATATTCAATATGGCCTTTGTGAATGGGGTTGAAATATCCGGAGACTATGATTGCTTTTTTCATTTTTGTATGGGTGTTGGGTAATAGGGTTTTAAATTATAATTTATGTTTAATTTCTTTTTACTTTTTTCCCTTGATGGTAAAAAGTAACAAAAAAGATCAAGCCTGAATCATTTCGTCTTGAAAA
>CAISYO010000039.1 GCA_903889745.1 uncultured Bacteroidota bacterium
CGAAGCAACAACTATACGTTAATTATTATTTTAATAAATCGGCCACGTATGGCATTAAAGCTAAGTGACGAGCTCTTTTAACAGCTACAGAAACTTTTCTTTGGTATTTTAATGAAGTACCAGTTAAACGTCTTGGTAAAATTTTACCTTGCTCGTTAACAAATTTCAATAAAAAGTCTGCGTCTTTATAATCAATGTATTTGATACCTGATTTTTTGAAACGACAGTATTTTTTAGTTTTGTTTGTATCTATGTTTAAAGGCGTAAGATATCTGATATCTCCGTCTTTTTTACCTTTTGCAGATTGCTCTAATGTAGACATGATTAGTTTGTTTTAGCTTTTAATTTCACTCTTCTTCTTTCTGCCCAAGAAATTGCATGTTTGTCTAAAGACACAGTTAAGAAACGCATAACACGCTCGTCACGACGGAATTCAGTTTCAAATGCAATAATAATTTCAGCTGGTGCTTTGAATTCAAATAAGTGGTAAAATCCACTTTTTTTGTGTTGAATTTCGTAGGCTAATTTTTTTAAGCCCCAATCTTCTTTCGATACCATCTCAGATCCTTTAGAAGTAAGAAAATCTTCAAACTTGCTTACTGTTTCCTTTACCTGTTGTTCAGATAAAACGGGATTCAAGATGAAAACAGTTTCATAATGATTCATAATCTTTATATTTAATGTTATAAAATTGGGTGCAAAAATAGTGTTTTTATTCTAATAACCAATAGTTCTTTAAATATTTTTTTTATCTGATATTTGGATTGTTGTATTTTTTATTATACTTTTAAATTCTTATTAATAAAACCCATGAAGTTAAATTGTATTGTTGTAGATGATAGTGCCGTTCAAAGAGTCACGATAACTAAATTAGTTAATGAATCTACTTTGTTACACTTAATTGGTGATTTTGCTAATGCATTAGAAGCAAAAAATTGTATTAACAACAATACAATAGACCTAATATTTCTTGATGTTGAAATGCCACTAATCAGTGGGTTTGACTTACTCGATGGGTTAAAAACGAAACCTCAAATCATTTTTATTACTTCTAAGGCTGATTATGCCGCCAAAGCATTTGATTATGAAGCGACCGATTTTCTTCAAAAACCTTTATCAAAAGAACGCTTTATCAAAGCTATTAAAAAGGCCTCCGATTTACATGCGCTTCGTTATGACCTTCATGAAGAACAAGGAGAAAGTATCGTAATTAAAAGCAATTTAAAAAAACTTAAGATTTATGTTTCCAAAATTAAATGGATTGAGGCCTACGGAGATTATATTAAAGTAGTTACTGACGATGAAACCCATTTAGTACTATCTACCATGAAAGGGTTTGAAAAAGAACTTCCTGAAGGCAAATTCATCAGAGTTCATAAATCATTCATTATTAATCTTGCAAGAGTTGAAAAATTCAACAATAAATTTGCTGAAATAGGTAGCACAAAAATACCTTTAAGCCGAAATAAAAAAGAAGAAATCGTAAAAGCAATTGAAAGTATTTAATACACATCTACATTAATTGTGATTTTAATTGATCGGTATTGAGGAATAGCTTCAAAACTGGCTCTCATTTTACTTATAACCGTTTTTGCTTGCCCTAAATTAGAATTAACTGGAATTTTCACCATTATTGTTCTAATATATTCATTTCGAATTCTATTTATTGCAGGTTCTTCTGGACCTAAAACTGGATAAGGCAAACTTTGAACTAATACATTATAAAACCACAAGGAGCCTTCTTTTAACTTATCAAAATCTCGATGTTTTAAGGTTACTTTTATTAATCGATAAAACGGAGGATATTTAAAATTTTGACGCTCATAAATTTGCTCTTTGTACATGTCCAAATAATTTGAACTCAATACTTGTTGAATGGTATTATGATGCGGATTAAATGTTTGAATGAGCACTTTTCCTTTTTTTTCTGAACGACCTGCCCTACCCGCTACTTGGGTCATCATTTGAAAAGCTCTTTCATAGGCTCTAAAATTAGGCTGATTCAGTAAATTATCGGCATTTAAAATCCCTACTAATGTTACATTATCAAAATCTAACCCTTTTGCTAGCATTTGAGTACCAACCAAAATATCAATTTCTCTATTTTTAAATGAATCAATTATTTTTTCGAAACCAAATTTTCCTCGGGTAGTATCTTGATCCATTCTTCCGATGTTCTTTTCTGGAAAAAGCGCTTTTAATTCCATTTCAATTTGTTCTGTTCCAAAACCTTTTGTTGAAAGATCAACCGATTGGCAACTATGACAATGTGTAGGATTTGCCATTGAATAGCCACAATAATGACAACGCAATTGATTTTTAAACTTGTAATAAGTCAAACTCACATCACAACTAGGGCAATGTGGCACATGACCACACGTCATGCATTCTACATAGGGCGAAAATCCTCTACGGTTCTGAAATAATATAATTTGTTCGCCTAATGAAAGGGTTTCAGTAATTGCTTCAATAAGTTCGTCAGAGAAATGCCCTGTCATTTTCTTTCGAAAATATTTATCTTTAATATCAACGAGAAAAATTTCAGGCAGCACCACATTGCCAAAGCGCACTTTTAATTCAGTTAAGCCATATTTTTTAGTTTGCACATTGTAATACGTATCCAAACTAGGAGTTGCACTTCCTAAAAGAACTTTTGCATTGTGTTGTTTTGCTAAAACAATGGCCGCATCTCGGGCATGATATCTTGGTGCAGGATCGTGTTGCTTATAGGTTTGCTCATGCTCTTCATCAACGATAATACATCCTAAATTTGAAAAAGGTAAAAACATAGCACTTCGAACACCAATAACTACTTTTGCTTTTGGAGAATTTTCGAGTACTTGATTCCACACTTCAATACGTTCATTATTGGAATATTTCGAATGAAAAACTGCCACTTCGTTACCAAAATAAGCAGTTAAACGTTGCACTAATTGTGTGGTTAGGGCTATTTCGGGAAGCAAAAACAATACTTGCTTATCTTGTTGTACATATTGTTCTAAAAGCTTGATGTAAATTTCTGTTTTACCCGAAGCAGTAACCCCATGCAATAAACTAACATCAAAAGATTTAAAATTATTTTCAATGCTATCAAAAGCTTTTTGCTGTGCTTCGCTTAGCGCGAAATGAGTATTTTCACCTTTATCAAAAGTGACTCTATCTTGCGCAATATAATATTCTTCAAAAATGTTTTTATCGACTAATGATTTTACAATTGCAGCAGAACTTCCTGAAGTTTCTGTTAGTTTTTTAACCGAAATTGGATTTTTATCTTGGGCTTGTAATTGGAAATAATGCAATACTAATTCGCGTTGTTTTTTTGCATTGGAAAGCAATTCTAATAAACTGCTTAATTTATCTTGTTGCAAAAAATCGTCTTGTAATTTAATGTAACGAACCAACTTAGGTTTGTATAGTTCAGCAATTTCTTCCTGTAAAACCAGAGCGCCTTTTGCTAATAATCTATTAATAATAGGGAAAACCGTTTTCTTTCCTAAAATTTTTACAACCTCTTGAATAGTAATTGATGATTGCATTTTTAATGCTTCCAAAATCAAATATTCATCGTCTTTTAAATCATTTGAATCAATCTCTGAATGCTCTTTAGCCGAAATAATTGTTTCACTTTCCAAAATATAACCTGCTGGTAAAGCACTTCGAAAAACTTCTCCTAATGAACACATATAATAAGAGGCAATCCATTTCCAATGTTCAATTTGGAACGAATTAACCACAGGACTTTCATCTAAAATTTGATGAATTTCTTTGGCTTCATATAATTGCGGAGGAGTATTGTTTTTGTCAAGAACTAATGCAGTATAGATTTTTGTTTTACCAAAGGGCACAGCCACTCGCATTCCTATTTGAATGTAGTGAAATTCTGCTTCCGAAACCTGATATGTAAAGGTTTTGGAAACCGCTAACGGCAAAACAACTTCAATAAAATACAACATGTAACAAATATAGTTTGAAAAAGAGAATAGAGAAAGCAAATTAGAAAAAAGATGAAAAAAGATAGGTGTTTGATGAGGGCTGTTTTTATTCATAAAAAAAGCGCTCTCAATTGAGAACGCTTGAATTACTATTTTACTGTTAAGATTTATTTTCCTAACATTCCTGTTTTTAAATCGGCATCGGCTGGTTTATCACATAACCAAATTCCGAATAATGCTCTTTTAAAATCATGACCATCAATAGATCCTTTTTTAGATCCATTTTTGTATACAACCACACCTTCATCTGGAACATTTATAATAATAAAAACATCACCTTTTTTAATTTCGTCTTTAAAAAACCCTTTGAATTTATCAATTTTAGCTTTTAGCGGAGCTGTTTTCTTACCAGTTGAATTTTCAAAACCTTCATTAATTGCTGTAATCATTTTTTCTGAAGTAATCATTCCAGAAATAATGTTCAATTTAATTGCAGCCGATTCTTTACTGTCTATGATATCTTTTGCACTAGAGCTCTTTTTTGGTAAATATAAAGAACCTACATACAAATCAATCCACATTTTTTCTCTAGTTCCAGCGCCATTTAAAACCAAACTTTGTCCTTCTAAAGACAATTTAGCATCAACCTTAACTCCTGAAACAGTTTCTTGTGCATTAACAGTTAATGTTGTTGCAATAACCATTAATAGGGTAATAATCTTTGATTTCATAATAATTTGTTTTTTAATTTGTGCTAATATATAAATTTTTTCTTTTTAATTTAGAAATAGTTGCATTTAGTTCGAAACCTAATAACAACACCATACAATTGATCCAGATATAAAACATTAATACAAGAAGTGTACCAATAGAACCATACAGTTCGTTATATCGTGCAAATTTTTCTACATACACACCAAATATATACGACGAAATAAGCACTAGAATTGTAGTAAAAACAGCGCCATAACTAATGAAGGATATTTTATAGGTTTCCTTGGCTCCAAACTTATAAAGAATTGAAGTCGTAATTAAAATCATCAAAACAATAAAACAAAAGCGACTCCATTCAATCACAGAAACATCAGCTACATAACCTTGAATATTAATTTTTTGAATCATGATTTCAGCAATTACTATAGCGGAAACAGTAACAATCAAAAGCAGCGATAATGCTAGCGAAAGTGCTAATGCAATAAAATATTGCTTAAAAAAACCTCGGGTAACTGTTATATGTGCCGACATTTCGAAGCCCCCTAACACAGCATTTACACCATTAGTCATTAATAAAATCGATAAAATAAATCCCGAAGAAAGTAACCCTTGATGACTGTGATTCATTATATCGCTAATAATTAACGCAATAGCATCATAGGTATTTGGAGGAACACCTTCTTCTACAAATTGTAAAAAATCTTGTTGAAAATTTTCTAAAGGAATAAAAGGAATTAAATTTAAAATAAATAACGCAAATGGAAACAATGCCATAAAAAAACTAAACGCCACAGCACTTGCTCTATAAGAAAATGCTCCTTTAAAGATTCCAATAACATATAATTCTAAAATATCATACAAAGAAAGCCCTTCAAACGATTTTAGCTTGATGGTTTTTCCAAAAGCAACTAATTGCTTAATGACTGGAATTTTATTTAGTTTTTGCTCTATTTCTTCAGACATTTAATCAATGGCTTTTAAACTTAGATCCATATTGTAAATCGAATGCGTCAATGCACCTGATGAGATATAATTTACACCACATTCGGCATAATTTCGAATTGTTTTTTCGTTAATATTTCCTGATGATTCGGTTAAACATTGATTACTAATTAACTGAACTGCTTTTCTAGTTGTTTCGTAATCGAAATTATCTAATAAAATTCGATAAACACCTCCTGCATTCAAAATTTGTTGAACCTCATCTAGATTTCGTGCTTCAACGATGATTTTTAACTCTTTATTATTATCAATTAAATATTTTTTGGTTTTTGCAATCGCTTTCGGAATACCTCCAGCAAAATCATTGTGATTATCTTTTAGCATAATCATATCATATAACCCAAAACGATGGTTTTCGCCACCACCAATTTTTACCGCCCATTTCTCTATGGCACGAATACCTGGCGTAGTTTTTCTGGTGTCCAAAATTTTTGTGTTGGTACCTTTCAATAAGTCAACAAATAGTTTCGTTTTTGTTGCGATAGCACTCATTCGTTGCATTGAATTCAGCACCAAACGTTCAGCTTTTAAAATAGATTGAGAACTTCCAGAAACTTGAAAAACAACATCTCCATGCGTTACTTCTTCCCCATCGTGAATAAATACTTCAATTTTTAATTCTTGATCAACATACTTGAAAATCATTTTTGCAAATTCAACTCCTGCAATGATTCCTTCATCTTTTACCAGCAATCTTGCTTTTCCTTTTGCCGATGTTGGAATACATGCCAACGAACTATGGTCGCCATCACCAACATCTTCTCTGATGGCGTTTTTTATAATTAAATCCAATTCGTTTTGAAATTGTACTTCTGAAATCATACTATAAAATTGAAAGGCTAAGGTAAGAAATCTTGAGTTGTTTTGGAAATTTAGTCTGTTAAAACAAAAAACTCCCAGCAAAATCTGAGAGTTTTATATAATAGTTGTTTATTCTAATTATGATAAAGCTGCTTTTACTTGATCTGCTGCTTCTTGGAATTGAACTGCAGATAAAATTGGCATACCTGAATTATCGATTAATTCTTTTGCAATTTCAGCATTTGTACCTTGTAAACGAACAATAATAGGCACTTTTATTTCGTCACCCATGTTTTTATAAGCATCAACAACACCTTGAGCTACACGATCACAACGAACGATTCCACCAAAAATATTGATTAAAATAGCTTTTACGTTTGGATCTTTCAAAATAATTCTGAAAGCAGTTTCAACACGTTTAGCATCAGCTGTTCCACCTACGTCTAAGAAATTTGCTGGTTCAAATCCTGCATATTTAATTAAATCCATGGTTGCCATTGCTAAACCAGCTCCGTTAACCATACATCCTACAGTTCCGTCAAGGTCTACGTAGTTTAATCCTACTTCTTTAGCTTCAACTTCGATAGGATTTTCCTCTCTAATATCACGCATTTCAGCATACTTAGGTTGTCTGTATAATGCATTATCGTCGATATTTACTTTAGCATCAACTGCTAATATTTTATTGTCTGATGTTTTAAGTACTGGATTAATTTCAAACATTGAAGCATCTGAACGAATATAAGCATTATATAATGCATCAATAAATTTAACCATTTCTTTAAACGCATTTCCCGAAAGACCTAAATTGAAGGCTACTCGTCTCGCTTGGAAACCTTGTAATCCTACAGCAGGATCAATTTCTTCAGTAAAGATTAATTGTGGCGTATGTTCAGCTACTTCTTCAATATCCATTCCACCTTCAGTAGAATACATAATCATATTACGACCAGTAGCTCTATTTAACAACACAGAAACATAAAATTCTGATGTTTCACTTTCTCCAGGATAATATACATCTTCAGCAATTAATACTTTATGCACTGTTTTTCCTTCTGGTGGAGTTTGTGGTGTAATCAACTGCATTCCTATGATTTGTTCAGAGATTTCAGTTACTTGGTCTAAGTTTTTAGCCAATTTAACACCTCCGCCTTTACCTCTACCTCCAGCATGAATTTGTGCTTTTACTACGTACCAGCTTGTACCTGTTTCTGCTGTTAATTGTTTAGCAGCAGCTACCGCTTCAACCGGATTGTTAGCTACAATTCCACGTTGTACGCGAACTCCATAACTTGCTAAGATTTCTTTACCTTGATATTCGTGTATGTTCATAATTATTATGCGTTTATCTTGTTTTAAAAAGTGCCACAAAAATAACAAAGTAATTTTTAATTGACTAACTTTTTTAGGTTTTATTTGGGAATTTGGTATACATGAATTGATAAGTATTTGTTGGAATGAATTTTATTATTGTTTCAAATACAACAAAATGTTATAATTTGTTATATTTTGTTTTAAAAATTGTAAAACTTAAATATTGCAATATTTTTGCATCAAATTAAAATATAATGAAACCAGAAGTATTACAACAATTAGCAACTGAATTTGGAAGCCCGTTATACGTTTACGATGCAGATAAAATTGCCTTTCAATACAAACGATTACAAAAAGCATTTAGCAAAGTAGAACGTTTTAAGGTGCATTATGCAGTTAAAGCATTATCGAATGTATCGGTATTGAAATACTTAAAAAGTTTAGGTTCAGGATTAGATACCGTTTCTATTCAAGAAGTGCAACTAGGTTTACATGCTGGAGTTGAACCAAAAGATATCATTTATACTCCAAATGGTGTTTCGATGGAAGAAATTGAAGAAGTAGCGCAATTAGGAGTTCAAATTAATATTGATAATTTATCGATATTGGAGCAATTTGGCACAAAACATCCAAATGTTCCTGTTTGTATTCGTATTAATCCACATGTTATGGCGGGTGGAAATGCGAATATTTCGGTGGGACACATTGATAGTAAATTTGGAATTTCAATTCATCAATTGCCTCATATTTTGAGAATTATTGAAAATACTAAAATGCACATCAATGGCATTCACATGCATACGGGTTCGGATATTTTGGATGTGGAAGTTTTCTTGTATGCAGCAGAAATATTATTTGAAACGGCTAAAAATTTTCCAGTATTGGACTTTATTGATTTTGGAAGCGGATTCAAAGTACCATACAAAAAAGGAGATATTGAAACCAATGTAGAAGAATTTGGAAGAAAATTAACGAAACGTTTTTTAGCTTTTGAAAAAGAATACGGTCGTCCATTAACTTTAGCTTTTGAACCTGGTAAATTCTTGGTAAGCGAAGCTGGTTATTTCTTAGCGAAAGTAAATGTGGTAAAGCAAACTACATCAACCGTTTTTGCTGGAATTGACTCGGGATTCAACCATTTAATTCGTCCAATGTTATATGGCGCGCAACATCATATTGAAAATATTTCCAATCCAAAAGGAAAAGAACGCTATTACTCGGTAGTTGGTTACATCTGTGAAACCGATACTTTTGCAAGCAACCGAAGAATTACTGAAATTCATGAAGGTGATATTTTATGCTTTAGAAATGCTGGTGCCTATTGTTTTTCGATGGCTTCAAATTATAACTCACGACTAAAACCAGCCGAAGTGTTGTGGAAAGACGAAAAAGGTCATTTAATCAGAGAACGCGAAACGTTTGATGATATTTTGAAAAATCAGGTGATGTTAGAGGTGTAGTTTTTGACCCCGATTTCACGAATTGGCACTAATAAAAAAGCATCAAATTTTAGTTTGATGCTTTTCTGTTATTTATCCAAAACTTCCAACAAAACCTTACCATCTGAACTATTTGGCATAGTTATTTTTAGTATTTGAGTGATAGTTGGTGCTATTTGTGTGATTTCTTTTCTATCGTGGGTTTGCCCTTTTGGTATGTTCCAACCAAAGAAAATCAACGGAACATGCGTATCATAAGAATAAGGTGAACCATGCGTAGTTCCGGTTGAAGAGTATTCCACATAACCCGGTTTAAAAGTCACTACTAATTCACCATTTTGGGTAGGATCATATCCTTTTGAAACAACGTTTAAATAAAAATCACTTGCGTTAGCATTTGCAACTTCCTCTTC
This sequence comes from uncultured Bacteroidota bacterium, assembly GCA_903889745.1. GTDB lineage: Bacteria > Bacteroidota > Bacteroidia > Flavobacteriales > Flavobacteriaceae > Flavobacterium. The sequence goes on from CAISYO010000039.1 coordinate 9,616, forward strand.
GGTATAAACACGTTTGATGTAATCTTGCTTTTGTAAATAATCTTTAAAGTTTTGTTTTACTTCCTGTAAATTCAAGCCTTTTGATATAATTTTCAATTTATCTAAAAACACATTATAGTTGGAATAATTTAAAAGCACATCTTCTCCAAAAGTAGTTTCTGAAAATTCTTTCAACTCCTTTTGAATGTTTTTGAAATTGATGTTATCCACTTTGTATTTATTATCTTTTAAATAGGTTACGTTTTCCGCTCCAGCGTGATCAGCCGTTAAGAAAACCAAATAATTTCCTTTTCCTACGGTTTTATCTAAATAAGCTAAGAAATCGGCAATCGTTTCGTCTAAACGCAAATAAGTATCTTGTAATTCTATAGAGCGTGGTCCTAGAACGTGTCCAATATAATCGGTTGAGGAGAAACTTACCGCCAAGAAATCGGTGATGTTGTCTTTTCCTAAATTCTCGCTTTCGATGGCTTTTTTAGCAAAATCAGCCAATAAATTATTTCCAAAAGGTGTTGAACGTAAAACTCCCGCATCATTTGCCTCATACATATCTTGTAAATTGTAAGGCATAAAAGGTGCTTTTTTATATAGTTTACCTTCGTAAGGATTGTTATCGGTTAAGCTTTCATTGTAGGCTTCTTTTGGTTTTAATAAATCCCAACCTTTGGTTACATATTTCAAATAGTTTTTTTCGGCATTGAATTGCGTTGCCCAATCAGGAAGTTTTTCACCATAATAGGTACTCGAAATAAATGCACCTGTTTTACTGTACCAAAAAGCCCAATCGGCAAAATGTCCAGCAGGCAAAATAGCGCCACGATCTTTAATACTAATTCCAATTACTTTCCCTTTAAAATTGGTTGACAGCTTCAATTCATCAGTCATGGTCGAACTTTGTAAGTTTCTCGGCGACATTTTTCCTTCGTTAACCGAATCATCGCCTAAGGTTGAAACGGTTTCGTCATCGGTACAATATAATTCCTTACCCGTAGCTTTATTAAACCATTCGTTACCTACAATTCCATGAACCGCGGGAGTTGTTCCGGTATACACCGAAGCGTGACCTGGTGCCGTATACGTTGGCATATAATTGTAGTGTGTATTATGAAAGGTATACCCTTGGTTTATTAATCGTTTGAAACCATTTTCGGAAAAATCACTTGAAAAACGGTATAAATATTCCATTTTCATTTGGTCAACGACAATTCCAACCACTAATTTTGGTTTTTCTTGAGCAAAGTTTTCTATTGAAATCAAAGAAATAATTATGAGTATGGCTTTTTTCATTGGAAAATTTAATTCAAATTATAAAATAGATGTAAAACGTTTAGTTTTGAGTTTATTTCGTTACTTCTTCGACAACATCATAACAAAAAACGAAGTCTTTAAAATAGACATATAATTGGGGTTTATTTCCTAAGTCAATTCTGGTAAAAAAAGATAGTTTAACTGCCGTTCCTTCTTGGTTTTTACACAAATAGGAATTAATTTCATCTGATTTAGTTACTTCTTTCTCTAAATATTCAACAATAGTATAGTGCTGAATTTCACGAGAATAAATTACGATTTTATTTTTATCATAATCAAGAGTTACGAATAATTCGGTAGCTTCAGGCTTAGACCATTTGCCCCATTTCCCTTTATTATCTTTCTCTAAAACAGATAAAGCTGTGGTTTTAAAACGAAATTGCTGCGCGTGACTCGCAAATGAAAATAAGAATAGGAAAAAAAGTAGGTATTTTAAAGATTTCATGGGTTAATTATTAAAATTCAAAGTTAGAAAGCTCTTGTTTGGCAATGTTAAATTCGGTCATGATATTATCAACAATAGTTTCAACAGGCAAAATATCATGAATTAAACCCGCTATTTGACCAATTTCTAATTCGCCTTCGATTAAATCGCCTTCAAACATGCCGCGTTTTGCTCTTCTTTTGCCTAATAATTCAATTAAATCTTCTTTTGATGGGCATTTTGAATACAACTCTTGCACATCATTGTAAAATTTATTTTTGATTAATCGAACAGGCGCTAACTCCTTTAAAGTTAATTGAGTTTCCCCTTCGTTTGTTTCTACGATGGTTTGTTTAAAAGCATCATGTGCCGAACTTTCAGTTGAGGCAGCAAATCGGCTTCCCATTTGCACACCATCAGCACCTAAAGTCAATGCAGCAAGCATTCCTCTTCCTGTTGCAATTCCTCCAGCGGCAATTAATGGAATTGTAATTTGTTCGCGCACCATTGGAATCAAAGTCAAAGTTGTAGTTTCTTCTCTTCCGTTATGACCACCTGCTTCAAAACCTTCGGCAACTACCGCATCTACTCCAGCTTCTTGTGCTTTTAAGGCAAACTTCGAACTGCTTACCACATGTACGACTGTAATCCCATTTTCTTTTAAAAAAGGCGTCCATGTTTTCGGATTTCCAGCAGAAGTAAAAACAATTTTAACGCCTTCCTCTTTAATAATTCGCATAATTTCTTCAATGTTGGGATACAACATGGGTACATTTACGCCAAAAGGTTTATCGGTCGCTTTTTTACATTTTTGTATGTGTTCTCGCAATACTTCCGGATACATTGAGCCAGCCCCAATTAGGCCAAGTCCTCCAGCATTGCTAACAGCACTGGCTAATTTATAACCGCTATTCCAGATCATTCCTCCTTGAATAATTGGATATTTAATATTGAAAAGTTGGGTGATTTTATTCATTATAATTTTAATAATTTACCCTTTTGAGTTTTATCTTTTAAGGAAAGTTTATAAAAATATATTCCCGAAGTTAATTTTTCTAATGAAATTGACGTTTCGGAATTTGAAATATGAAATTGATTGATCATTTGACCTAAACTATTGTAAAAATACAATTCTGCACTTTGATTTGATGATAAATGAATTGTTATTCTATCTTGAACAGGATTTGGATATAAAACAACATTTTCATTATCGAAAATTTCATTACCTAAAGCATTATTTAATGCTAGTTGAAAATCAGGAATTCCGTATCCAAAAAGATTTGTTGGTGCAGTATATCGATCAGCAGATTGTTTAACAAATTGAACTACTTGCGTTGCTGTTAAAGTAGGTACAGCAGACCAAAAACTAGTAATCATTCCTGCCATAATGGGACCCGAAAATGAAGTGCCGTTTGCAGTAACAATTGTTCCACTTGTATTTGAAACTACGGCTGCTTGACCTTGCGCCATAATATCTGGCTTAACTCGACCGTCAAATGAAGGACCTATTGAACTGAACGTTGCGTAAGTTTCGTCTGGTTTTACCGCGCCAATTGCTAATACATTAGTAGCTTCTGCTGGCACACCAACATATGGATTGGCGGATGCTCCAGAATTACCTGCACTTGCAATTACCACAATTCCTTTAGAAAAAGCAATATTTGCACCTCTTGAAGCAAATGCTTTATTGCCTGTCATTTCACTATAAGTATGACTGTAGTTAGGGTTATCATAACCAAAATATCCTAAAGAAGAAGTAATGACATCAACACCTAATCGATCGGCTTCTTCAGCTGCTTCTACCCAGTAACTTTCTTCTACTGGATTTTCTGAAGCAACATCTTCTGTGACAAATAAATAATACTGAGCATCAGGAGCTGTTCCAACTAATTGTTCGTCAACATAACCTCCCATACAAGAAAGCACCATTGTACCATGCATATCTAATGTATAAACATTTGTGCTTTGACTCACATAATTATATCCGCCTAGTATTAAATTATTGGTAAACAAACGCTGAAAAGGAGTTGCTGTATTTACATTTTGAAACCCCGAATCTAGAACCGCTATTATTTTTCCAGCACCAGTATAATTTTGTTGGTGCAATAAATGACCATTTAACATTTGAATTTGGTTGGCAGAAGTTCCATAGTTAAAATTAACAGACACATCCATTTGTTTACTTACAATATTTTCTGAATTATTATTTATGGTTCTACTATTCAAAGCCTGATTAGCGAATTTTACAGAACTTACAAACGACAAACTAGTAAGCGCTTGAATATTAGCTTGAGTTCCTCTAATATGTAATGCATTTAACCATTTCGATTTAGCTTTAACGGTAATACCTGTAGCAGCAGTAACTTGATCAATATAAGTTTGGGCAATAGGAACATCCAAATTATCTAAAGGAATTCCTTGCGCTACACGTCTATCTATAGAGCGTTGTGTAAGCATCGACAAAGGATTAGAAAGATAACTGGCAGCATTTGGTTTATCTGAAAAATAAACCCAAGCATCTTCTTGAGAAAAGCCAAAGTTAAAAATCAATAAAAAAACAAGTATCGTTTTTTTCATTTGTCAGAGATAATTACATCCAAAAATAAGCAATTTTATTTAAAGTTACGTCTTAATTTTATGCAATTACACCACTACCTAAAACCTCATCGTTATGATGCCATGCAACAAATTGCCCTTCTGTAATTGCTGATTGAGGTTTTTCAAAAACGACATACATTCCGTCTTTAAATTGATGCAGCGTAGCTTTTTGCAAAGGTTGACGATATCGGATTCTTGCCAAAACTTCTAATTTTTCTCCTGCTTTCAAGGCTAAATCTTCTCTAATCCAATGAATTTCTTCATTAGCAATAAATAGAGCTTTTTTAAACAATCCTGGATGCTGATTTCCTTGTCCCGTGTAGATTATATTTCGCTCAACATCGGTTTCAATGATAAACAAAGGCTCTTTTGTACCGCCTACGTTTAAACCTTTACGTTGCCCTTTGGTAAAATAATGTGCTCCTTGATGCTTGCCCACTACTTTTCCGGGTACTTTTAAGTAATTGATACGTTGTGCTTCAAAAGCAAACGATTCTTCATCCGATTCAAATACAGGTTTTTCTGCTGTATAAATTGAAGCATCTTCTGGAATATCCACAATAATACCCTCTTTTGGTTGTAATTTTTGTTGTAAAAATTCGGGTAAACGTACTTTACCAATGAAACAAAGTCCTTGTGAATCTTTCTTTTCGGCGGTAATTAAATCTAATTTAGTAGCTATTTCGCGTACTTCTGGTTTGGTTAATTCACCAATAGGGAATAACGCTTTTGCCAATTGTTCTTGCGATAATTGACATAAAAAATAGGATTGATCTTTATTATCATCTTTTCCTGCTAATAACTGAAAAACTTCTGTACCGTCTTTTTCAATCATTCCTTTTCTGCAATAATGCCCAGTAGCAACATAATCTGCACCTAAAGACATTGCTATTTTCATGAAAACATCAAATTTAATTTCACGATTACACAAAACATCTGGATTGGGTGTTCTTCCTTTTTCATATTCGTTGAACATGTAATCGACAATTTTTTCTTTGTATTGTTCCGATAAATCAACTGTTTGAAAAGGAATTCCTAATTTTTCAGCAACCAGCAATGCATCGTTACTATCTTCTAACCATGGACATTCGTTAGAAATAGTAACCGAATCATCGTGCCAATTTTTCATAAATAGCCCAATAACCTCATAGCCTTGCTCCTTTAATAGATAAGCTGCAACACTTGAATCAACACCACCAGAAAGTCCTACTACAACTCGCTTCATAATTATTTTCCTTTCTCTTGTTCTTTTTTAAACTCTTCTTCCGTTTTTGAAACTTGTGGCAAATTGCGTTGCTCATATTTAATTAACTCTTTACTAAACTTTGCTGCTTTGACTTGGTTAATTACTTTATTCTTTTCATAAAATTTCCAAATACCAACTCTTTTACCATCGATATAATTTCCTTCATACATTTTATTTCCGTTACCATCGTAATAAGAAGCTAAACCATTAAATTGACCGTTTTTATAAACGTGTTCATCAATTAACTTTCCTTTATCAGAAAAAGTTTTGGCCAAACCATTCTTTACTCCCAATTTATAATTGGTCTCTTCGGCAATTGTACCATTGGAATAAAAAACTTTTTTATTTCCGTCTAATGTTCCGTTTTTGTAAAACTCAATATTCATTATTGATTTTGATTCAAAATGATAATATTTCCATTGACCTTCTGGAATTTTATTCAGTAATTTTCCTTCGCTAACTTTATTTCCTTTTTGATCAAAAAACACAGCATAACATGAACCGTCCCCTTTTGAAAAATCTCGAGTAGCAATTATAGTTCCTGCTTTTGTGTCATCAAAATATTTAAAAACTCCTGTTTCTTTTCCATGCGAAAAAACACCTTCATAGCGCGGGCGATTAGTTTCTTTATGGGTTCCTTTCCATAATCCGTGACGATTACCGTTTGCATCTAATTGGTTTATAGATTCCTGAGCAACAACTGAAAAGGTGAGTAATAAGAATAAGATAACGTTTTTCATTATTGATTTTTTAATGTTGTAAAGTTATCAAAAATTTTGCCAAAAAAAACCCTGACTTTGCAGACAGGGTTTAGACATGTTTTGAAAAATTATTTTTTCTTTTGTGTGGCTTTTTGAGCTTCTGCTTGCTCCATCAATTCTCGCATTTTCTTTTGAAACTTTCCTTCTTTCTTCTCTTTGGTCTTATTCTCCTGAATTTGAGCGTGAATTTTATCTTCTTTTACAATGTAGTTTTTAATAACTAACATGATTCCGATGGTAATTGAATTGGAAACAAAATAGTACAAACTCAATCCTGAAGCATAATTATTAAAGAAAAATAACATCATAATAGGCGAAACATAAATCATAATTTTCATGATTTTACCCATATCTGGCATACCTTCTTGCGTTGGCTGGCTCATGGCTTGATCACCCGTTGTCATTTTCATGTAGAAGAAAATAGCAATTGAAGCTAAAATTGGAAACAAACTCACATGACTTCCATAAAATGGAATATGAAATGGCAATTGGTAAATGCTATCATAAGACGATAAATCATCTGCCCAAAGGAACGATTTTTGTCTTAAATCAAACATAGATGGGAAAAACTGAAATAAGGCATAAAAAATAGGCATTTGTAATAAAGCAGGTAAACAACCCGCCATAGGATTCACACCCGCTTTTGAATACAACTTCATTGTTTCCTGTTGCTTTTTCATTGGATTATCCTTGAATTTTTCGTTCAATTCAGTAATTTCAGGACGCAATACTTTCATTTTTGCTTGTGACAAATAGGATTTATAAGTTACAGGCGACATTACAATACGAACTAAAACCGTAAATAAAATAATAGCAATACCAAAACTAATTCCTAATCCAGAAATTAATCCGAAAACTGGAATGAAAATATAACGGTTGATCCATCCGAAAATACCCCATCCTAATGGTACAATTTCGTCTAAATTTCTATCATAATCATTTAAGATTGTATAATCTGAAGGACCATAATACCAATTCATGTTGTAATTCAAAGCACCGTTTTTAAATGCTAAAGGAATTTGAACGGTAAAGTTTTTCGTGAAAATGGTATCTTTTTCTTCGTCTTCTACTAAATTATCTGATTTGAATTTAGCCGTTTTAAACTTTGTATCAGTTAATAATATTGAAGTAAACAAATGTTGTTTAAAAGCTATATAACTTACATCTACGGCTTCGTCTTCTGAATCTTTAGCTGCATTTAAATAATCGTCTTTTCCATCTTCATATTCAAAAACTAGTTCGGTATAACGATTTTCATAACTGATGCTTTTTTCGTTTCTGTATGTCTTTAATTGCCATTCAAGATCTAAAGGTTTTGAAGTATTTACTACTTTTTCTAAACCTTGAGAACGAATACCAAAATCTAACATGTATTCGTTAGGTTTCAATACATATCGGTACTCTAAAAACTGATCGGGACCAGCTTTTAACTGAAGTGTTAAGACTTGATTTTTACCTTCGGTTGTTAACTTAGGTTCAAAAAACATGTCTTTTGTATGCAACGTTCTATTGTCTGCCGTATTTAATGTGATATCTAAAGAGGCATTTTTATCTTTAATTATTTGAACGGCTTTCTTAGAGTTTTTCTCAAATTGTTCAAATCCTAAAACAGTTGCATCAACGATATAACCCCCTTTATTGGAGATTTTAAGCGATAACACTTCATTTTTAATTTCGGTTACCGCCTCAGTTGCTGATGGAAGTGTAGCCGAATAACCATACGAACCCAACTGAGCTTGTACAGCGGCTGTTTGCGAAGCATCTGCAGGAGTGACTGTTGTTGCTGTTACAGTTTTAGCTGGTTTAGCTTCTTTGGCTTGTTTTTCTACTTGCTCTTTTTTCTCTTTTTCCTTTAATTCTTCTGCACTAGGAGTGTTAGCATATAACATCCATAACAATATTCCAGAGATCAATACAAATCCGATAATCGAATTTTTGTCTAATTTTTTTTCTTCCATCTATTTATAGTGTTCAGTGTTCAGTATCAAGTGAACCGTTTATTTATTTTTATGTTGTACAGCTGCCGCTACAAAACTCACAAAAAGTGGGTGCGGATTTGCAACGGTACTTTTATATTCTGGGTGGTATTGAACGCCGATAAAGAAAGGATGTGTAGGAATTTCAACAATTTCTACCAACTTCGTATCTGGATTTACTCCCGAAGCTACTAATCCAGCCTTTTCTAACTCGTTTAAATACGCCCCATTGAACTCATAACGGTGACGGTGACGCTCCATAATCTCTGTTTTACCATAGATTTTTTGTGCCAACGTGTTTGCTGCGATGCTGCATTTCCATGCACCTAAACGCATTGTTCCACCTTTATTCTCAATATTTTTTTGCTCTTCCATTAAATTAATTACTGGATTAGCTGTGTTTTCATTCATTTCGGTTGAATTGGCATCAGCATAACCTAAAATGTTACGCGAATACTCAATTACTGCCATTTGCATTCCTAAACAAATTCCGAAAAACGGAATATTATGTTCTCTTGCATAGCGAACCGTATCAATTTTACCTTCAATTCCACGACCGCCAAAACCTGGCGCTACCAAAATACCATCTAAATCTTTTAACTGACTTTCTGCCGAATTAGCATCTAAATGTTCGGAATGAATTGAAATTACATTCACTTTTGTCTCGTTTGCCGCTCCAGCATGAATGAAAGCTTCTAAAATTGATTTATAGGAATCTTGTAATTCTACATATTTCCCAACCAAACCAATATTTACTTCATGTTTTGGATTCTTCAATCTAAATAAGAACTGATTCCAGTTGTTTAAATCTGGTGCATTTTTTTCAGGTAAATCTAATTTTTTTAGGGCAACTTTATCTAAACCTTCTTCCAACATTAAATTTGGAACTTCATAAATCGTAGACGCATCAATCGATTGGATAACCGCTTCTTTTTTCACATTACAAAACAACGCTAATTTCTGACGCAATTCTTGCGAAATTTCATGTTCAGTTCTACATACTAAAATATCGGCTTTGATACCGCTTTCCATCAAGGTTTTAACCGAATGTTGTGTTGGTTTCGTTTTTAATTCTCCGGCAGCAGCCAAATAAGGCACCAACGTTAAATGTATTACGATTCCATTATTTTCACCTAATTCCCAAACTAATTGACGAACAGATTCTATATAAGGCAATGATTCAATATCTCCAACAGTTCCACCAATCTCTGTAATCACAATATCATAATCACCCGATTTTCCAAGCAACTGCATGCGTTCCTTAATTTCGTTTGTGATATGAGGTACCACTTGAACCGTTTTTCCTAAAAATTCGCCTCTGCGCTCTTTTTCAATAACCGAAAGATAGACTCTTCCTGTCGTTACATTATTAGCTTGAGAAGTTGGAACATTTAAGAAACGCTCATAATGACCTAAGTCCAAATCCGTTTCTGCTCCATCGTCTGTAACATAACATTCTCCGTGTTCATAAGGATTTAGCGTTCCTGGGTCTACGTTTATGTATGGATCAAACTTTTGAATGGTCGTTCGGTATCCTCTGGCTTGCAATAATTTGGCTAACGAAGCTGCAATAATTCCTTTTCCTAAAGAAGAAGTCACACCTCCGGTAACAAAAATATACTTAGTTTGGCTCATTGTGTTGTTGTTGTGTTGTTGTTTCCTAAGTTAAACTAAGGAATTAGTTGTAATAAAAAATAATAAAGGCCAAAGATAATATTAATTAGTCAATGTGCCAATTAGTCGATGTATCAATTTTGTAATTAAATTGTAAACAATTTATTTTTGTTTTGGAAAGTTTCGCCGGATGTTTCGCACCAATTCTTCTAATCCATTTAATTTAAGTTCGTGAACCAATTTTAATTGTTCGCCCAATTGTCCTTTCGGAAAACCTTTATTGGCATACCAAACCACATAATACTCCGGAAGATCTATTAAATGATAGCCTTCATATTTACCAAAGGGCATTTTTGTATGTGCGAGTTTGATGAGGAGTTCTTGATTGGTCATTTTTTTTTAGAGGATAGAAGACAGAGAAAAGAAGAAAGAATTTAAAACTGTCAATATTCTTTTATCTTTCATCTTTGTTCTTTTCTTACTTCCAATTAAAAACAACATCCTTTTTAATCTCAGGATGTAAACTATAAAAAACCGGGCAAGTCATTGCCGTTCTTTCTAAGATAGTTTTTGTTTTTTCGTCGGGATTGATTGAAAAATTAAACGTTACATGAATTTCTGTAATTCTTCTTGGTTCTGTTCCCATAATTTTAGTTACTTCTGCAGTGGAACCTGAAAAATCTACATCTAAATCCCGCGCTTTGATCCCCATAACAGTAAACATACAACTTGCTAATCCGTTAGCAACAGTGTCGGTTGGAGAAAAAGCTTCTCCTTTTCCGTTGTTATCAATTGGTGCATCAGAAATAATTTCTGAACCCGATTGCAAATGTATAGAAGAGGTGCGTAAATCACCTAAATATGTTACTTTTGAAGTAGCCATTATTGCGCTTGTTTTATCGTTAAATCGTTGTCGTAATATAATAAATAGCAACCGGTGTTATTGTTTGCGCCGTTTTCATTGGAATAATCAAAACTGTTTTCAACATAGGCTGTTTTGTATTTTAAAACCGAATCGGCAAAACCATTTTCTTGACACATTCGTAAAATGGTGTCAAACGTAATATCAAAGCCTTTAATCGCTACGCTATTAGGAGCACTATTATTGATTTTTTTATAAGCTGCTGCAAAAAGCAATTCTTCTGGAGTTTCTATTACTTTACTTGCTGCAGGATACATCATTTTTAATGCGGTTAAATTTTTAATCGGAATTTCCTCAAAATTCAATGCATCATACACTTCATATACTGCCAATTGAATTTCATATTCTTTTTGTAATCCTTTCAAAATATTGGTAATACTAAGAATCGTACTTGCTTTTTCAATTTCTAAAATAATGAAATTAGTCTTTCCTTTAACCAATTGCGATTTGAATTGAACTACATCAAGTGCACCCTTATCATTAAAAACAGCCTGCTTAACCCAAGGATAATTTTTGGTTAAATATTCTTTTGAAGCAACTTTTTTAGTACTAATAATCGCTATAGTATTGCCGTTTTTTGCTTTGAAATGTTGGAATAATTTAGCCTTCAATTGTTCTTCCGAAGGAATGGCATAATATAAATTAGGCAACGCCAATCCTTTTTCTTTTGAAAGTGGCGAAATAACTGGAATATCATATTTTGAAAGTAATTGTGCTGTCGTTTCCACAAATGAATTTTGAAACGGACCAATGACTGCATCAACAGTAGAAAAATCATTTTTAGCTATTACCGAAGCTACATTAGAGGAATATTTTGAACTCTCGACATCATACACTTTAACATTAACAGGCAATCCTAATACTTTTGCCGAATCAATTGCCATTAAAGCCCCAGCATAAAAATCTAAAGTCAAATTTAAAAATTTGTTCGTTTTTATATGTTCGTTGCGCGTTTTCAGCGAATCGTTTTCAATTTTATTGATGTTAAAGGGCAAGAACAAGACAAGATTTCTGGTTTTTGCTTTAGAAACAGTGCTTATTAAGTCAACTTTTTCTTTATTTGAAACAATAGTTGACACCAGATTTTTTTTGGTAGGAAGTATTAATTGTACTCCTTCTGTTAAGGTGTCTTTCACCGTTGGATTTTTAGCTAATATAGCGTCAACCGTAATTCCGAATTTTCTAGAAATAGCATACAAGGTTTCCCCTTTTTGAACCACATAAGTGGTATCGTTTGTAGTGGTTACAGCAGTTGGAAAAAGACTTTTTACAGGAATCAACAATGTTTGGTTTTCCTTAATACCATTTATCGCATCAGGATTGTTTTTTATAATATCATCGGGCGTAATTTGATATTTCTTGGCAATAGCATATAAGGTTTCACCCTTAACTACAATGTGTGTCGCATTCTTCTGTCCTAATGCACAAAAGAAGCTCAAACAAAAAATTAGTACCCAAATGTTTTTCATGATATTTTATTTATTCCCATTCAATAGTTGCTGGTGGTTTCGAGCTAATATCGTATACCACTCGGTTTACACCACGAACATTATTGATAATTTCATTAGATATTTTCATTAAAAACTCATACGGTAAATGTACCCAATCAGCTGTCATTCCATCTGTAGATTCTACAGCTCTTAATGCTACTACTTTTTCATACGTACGCTCATCACCCATTACGCCTACACTATTTACTGGCAATAAAATAGCTCCTGCTTGCCAAACTTTATCGTATAAACCGTGTTCTTTTAATCCGTTGATGAAAACAGCATCTACTTCTTGTAAAATAGCTACTTTTTCTGGTGTAATATCTCCTAAAATACGAATAGCCAAACCAGGTCCAGGGAAAGGATGACGACC
>CAISYO010000040.1 GCA_903889745.1 uncultured Bacteroidota bacterium
AAATTTGAAATAAATTTTACCGCCGATTTTACATTGCTTTTTATTTTTTTTGACAAGGAATAAGGTTCTTTGTTAAATCTTGCAAGGACCCAATAAATAAAACGATTAATTAAAATTAAAAGATCATAACCCCAGCCGCCTAGTTTTGCAAGCCATTTTGCATGAGTAATTGAAGCATCAAATACATCGCCGTGAAAAATCCATGCTTTTTTTTTGTGGAGCTCTAAAACTATTTTGTCCACTAAACTAATATTACCCAAATTTAAGTCGGTAAACTTTCGTAAAAATTCATCATGATTCCCAGTAACATAATAAACTCTAGTTCCATTTGAACTCATGGAAATAATTTTTTTAATAACATTAAGATGGGTTGCAGGAAAATATGATTTTCTAAATTGCCAAATATCAACAATATCACCATTTAGTATTAATGTCTTTGGTTTAATAGAAGATAAATAAACCAACAATTCTTTTGCATGACAGCCATAAGTTCCAAGGTGAACATCAGAAATAACAACAAGGTCTACTTTTCTTTTTTTCAAAATAATAGTTTTTACAAAACAATAAAAACTAGATTTAGTTAGAGTTACTTTAACATTATTAAAACATTATTTCAAATAATGATAATTTACCTTAATTTTGCTTAAAATTGAAACAAGCGTGGGAAGTAAAAATAAATTAAAACGATTCAAAGAAAACGAAACATTCGAAAATGTCTTTCAACCAACAAGAGAAGAAGTAGTTTCAAATCAATTTCCATTGAAAGGAAAATGGAATAGCGATTTCTTTAAAAATGAAAACCCCATTGTTTTAGAATTAGGCTGTGGAAAAGGAGAATATTCTGTTGGACTAGCCGAACGAAGCCCAACTAAAAATTTTATTGGAATCGATATTAAAGGAGCTCGTTTTTGGCGTGGCGCTAAGACCGCTGTTGAAAACGGTTTGAATAATGTAGCCTTTCTGCGTACCCAAATTGAGTTAATTGAACATTGTTTTGCAACAGATGAGGTTTCGGAAATTTGGATCACCTTTCCCGATCCACAAATCAAATACAAAAGAACTAAGCATCGAATGACTAATGCTACTTTTCTCGAAAATTATAAAAAAATTCTTAAACCAAATGGGTTAATGCATCTAAAAACAGATTCTGAATTTATGCATGGTTATACCCTAGGGTTGTTGCATGGGGCAGGTCATGAAGTGCTTTATGCCAATCATACTGTTTATAAAAACGAAGGTGCTCCTGCAGAAGTTACCGAAATTCAAACGTTTTATGAAAGCCAATATTTAGAAGTAAATAAGGCAATTACCTACATTCAATTTAAAATAAAATAATACAATTTTATGATGTTTGCTTTAGCAATAGTATTAGGTTTGTTTATTTCCATAGTTGGGATTATTATACCCGGCATGTTAAACATGACTATTGCTAAAATAAGTGTCAAAGAGAATCAACAACAGGCCTTAAACTTTGCTTTTGGAGCAGTTGTAGTAGTTTTTTTTCAAGCTTTTATTGGGACTTATTTCGCTAAATTTTTAGATGCTCATCCTTTTTTTAGTGATGGATTAAAAAAAATTGGCACTTTTATTTTTATTGGATTAACAATTGCTTTTGTTATAATGGGATGTAAAGCAAAAAGTAAAAAAAGAAAAAAGGTAACTATTGAAACTAAAAACAATCGATTTCTGTATGGTGTAGTTATGTCGGCTTTCAACATGTTTGCTATTCCTTGGTTTGCTTTTACGAGTTTAATGATGGCATCAAAGGATTGGTTTGTTTATGATTTACTGTCTATTGTTTTGTTTTCAATATCAGCCGCATCCGGAACTTATTTTGTGTTTTACCTATATGCCTTATATTTTAAAAAAATAGAACATAAATTATCTTTTATAGTGCAAAACATCAATTTTTTTATTGCTTTTTTAACCGGATTAGTTGCCATTTCATCTCTTTATAAAATGTATTTTCAGTAATGAAAGCAAATTCTACTAATGATAATTTTTTCGAACGCGTTTATGCTATTGTTCGGCAAATTCCATACGGCAAGGTTACATCTTATGGCGCAATAGCAAAAGCTTTGGGGACTGCACGCTCTGCAAGAATGGTTGGTTGGGCAATGAATGCTTCTCATCATTTAGAAGACGTACCTGCGCATCGTGTTGTAAACAGAAATGGATTGCTTTCGGGGAAACACCATTTTGAAGGAACAAATCTAATGCAACAACTGTTAGAAAGTGAAGGTATTATAGTGGTCGACAACCAAATTATCGAGTTTAAAAAACACTTTTGGGATCCAAAACCACATATTCAAGCACTTTAATCATCAATTTTTTCTATTCTAAAATAACACAACTTTAAGAGTTGATGCTTTTAAACTCATAAACATATTACTATCTTTGTAATCTAAAATCAGTCTGAATAAAAATGAAACTAGATAGAAAAGAGATACTTACAGCATTAGAAACTATTTCAGTGGCAGGTGAAGGGAAAAATATGGTGGAAAGTGGTGCCATTCAAAATGTAATTACCTTTGGCGATGAGGTAGTAGTAGATGTATTATTAGCTACACCAGCGCTACATATAAAAAAACGTGTTGAGGTGGATATCATCAAAGTCATTCACGAAAAAGTGTATGAAAAAGCCAAGGTTAAAGTCAATATCAAAGTTGAAGCGCCAGAAAAACCTGAAAATCCTAATTTAATAAAAGGGAAAGCCATTCCAGGGATTTCAAATATTATAGCAGTAGCTTCAGGAAAAGGAGGCGTTGGGAAATCTACTATTACTGCAAATTTAGCCGTTTCGTTAGCAAAAATGGGATTTAAAGTAGGGGTTTTAGATGCCGATATTTATGGTCCATCGATGCCTATTATGTTTGATGTGGAGTCGGCAAAACCAATTTCAATTGAAGTTGACGGAAAATCAAAAATGCAACCCATTTCTAGTTATGGCGTTGAAATTTTATCTATCGGATTTTTTACCAAACCCGATCAAGCAGTAATTTGGAGAGGGCCAATGGCAGCAAAAGCTTTAAACCAAATGATTTTTGATGCAAACTGGGGCAAATTAGATTTTATGCTAATTGATTTACCTCCAGGAACAGGCGATATCCATTTATCTATTATGCAATCGTTGCCAATAACCGGTGCAGTAGTTGTGAGTACACCACAAGCAGTTGCCTTAGCCGATGCTAAAAAAGGAGTTTCCATGTTTTTATCTGATGCAGTGAAAGTTCCTGTTTTGGGAATTATTGAAAATATGGCTTATTTTACACCTGAAGAACTTCCAGAAAATAAATATTATATCTTTGGAAAAGAAGGTGCAAAAAATTTAGCTGCTGATTTACAAGTGCCGCTATTAGGGGAAGTTCCGTTAGTGCAAAGTATTCGCGAAGCAGGAGATTATGGCCGACCAGCAGCATTGCAAACAGCATCTGTTTTAGAATCTATTTTTGAATCTATCACTCGAAATGTAGTGCAAGAAACAGTTAAGCGTAATGAAAATTTAGCTCCCACAGAAGCAATCAAAATAACAACAATGGCAGGATGTTCTGCTGTAAAAAAATAATTATCAATTAGTCTATATGTCAATTAGCCAATTTAAAAATTGATACTTATTGACACATCGACACATTGAAAAATTGACACATTAAAAGTATGACGACAATTGAAATTAAAGAAAACGTAGAAAAAGCGTTAGAGGAAATTCGTCCTTTTTTGAATTCAGATGGAGGTAATATATCATTGGTAGAAATAATAGACGATAAGCATGTAAAAGTGCGCTTAGAAGGAGCTTGTACAAGTTGTAATTTTAGTATTAGTACCATGAAAGCGGGTGTAGAAACCACCATTAAAAAGTATGTACCACAAATTGAAACAGTAGAAAATATTGCCTAACCGCATGATATAAATCATATTTCAACAGTTTACAAAAGTGTTACTTTGTATTTTAAAATTTAAAACATGATTCAAACGGATATATTAATTATTGGCGCAGGTCCTACGGGACTTTTTACTGTTTTTGAAGCAGGATTGCTACAATTAAAATGTCATATTATTGATGCACTTCCTCAACCTGGCGGACAATTAGCCGAATTATATCCTAAAAAACCCATTTTCGATATTCCGGGTTATCCAGAAGTTTTAGCAGGGGATTTGGTGACCAATTTAATGGAACAAATTAAACAATTCCAACCGGGTTTTACCTTAGCTGAAACCGCTGAAACTATTGAAAAGTTAGACGATGGAACTTTTATTGTTACTACAAATAAAGGAACAAAGCATCATGCAAAAGCGGTTGCTATTGCGGGTGGTTTAGGTACTTTTGAACCACGAAAACCAGCCCTTGAAAATATTTCTTTTTACGAAGAAAAAGGGGTAGAATATTTTGTAAAAGACCCAGAATTATTTAGAGATAAAGAAATTGTAATTGCTGGTGGAGGCGATTCTGCGTTAGATTGGAGTATTTTCCTTTCAAATGTAGCTAAAAAAGTAACACTAGTTCATAGAAGAAACGAGTTTAGAGGAGCTTTAGATTCGGTTGAAAAAGTGCAGGAATTGAAAGCTTCAGGCAAAATAAATTTGATTACTCCGGCTGAAGTTGTAGGAATTCAAGGTGAACATCATGTTGAGAGTATTACCCTAGATAGAGATGGTGTTGTAGAACAATTTAAAACCGATTATTTTATTCCACTTTTCGGACTAACACCAAAGCTTGGGGCTATTGCCAATTGGGGTTTAGAAATCGAAAAAAACGCCATCAAAGTAAATAACGCATTAGATTATCAAACTAATATTGACGGAATTTATGCTATTGGTGATGTAAATACGTATCCAGGAAAATTAAAACTAATTTTGTGTGGTTTTCACGAAGCTACATTAATGTGTCAAAGTGTATACAATAGAATCAATCCAGGAAAACGTTATGTATTGAAATATACTACAGTTTCTGGTGTAGATGGTTTTGATGGTACAAGAAAAGAAGCAGAAAAAGCCGTTGTAAAAGCGATAGAATAAATAAAATTTTGTTTCAAGTTAAGCGAACCTGAAACTTGAAACCTGAAACTTGAAACTAAAAAATGCCACAAGACGTAACCATTTTCATAACCGATAGAAACGGTGTAAGACATGAAGTGTTAGCTCCAACCGACATGAACATGAACATCATGGAGTTAATTCGTTCTTATGAATTAGCCGAAGAAGGAACTGTTGGTGTTTGTGGTGGAATGGCCATGTGTGCTTCGTGCCAATGTTATGTTTTGAACGATGTTATTTCGTTGGAACGCAATCCTGATGAAGAAGCGATGCTTTGGGAAGCGTATCATGTAAAAGATAATTCAAGATTAGGTTGTCAAATTCCAATCACAGAAGATTTAGAAGGTTTAGAAATTGAAATAGCACCCGAACAATAAAAAAGCGAGAAGAAATTCTCGCTTTTTTTTATACTAATTCATGTTTGGGTTCCATTTGCGCTTCAATAGCATTCCATAGCCCGATTCTTTTTTCTAAAGCTAAAACTGAAACTTCTTCTACTTCCTTCCATTTTTGATCTGAATCTCCACAAAGTTCAGCGATCATTTGCATGGCCATTGGTCCGTGTTCATCGGCATCTAATTCAATGTGTCTTTCAAAATAATAAATCAGTTTGGATAAATCAGTTTCTGGAAAGTTTTGTTGAAAATTTCTCAAGATTTCAGTAAACATATTCGGAATTAAATCTTCTCTTCCAAAAGTAAAAGCTGCAGCAATTTCATGTGGTTTGCCTTCTTCAATAACTCGAAATGTAAAGTCTAAAAATGCTTTCACATTCGGATTTAAATCACTTTGTTTTATTGATACAAATATGTTTTTCGTTTCTTCAACATTCTTCAAAAATGTATTGATTTGTGAAGTTGAAGCACCACATTGTTTCATCGCATCTAAATACATTTCAAAATGACTTTGACGCGTTCCATCTAATGTTAAATCAGTTTCTTCGGCAACAACAATTTCATTAATTAAATAACGAATTTCTGGATTTCCAATAGGCAACCAAGGCGTAGTTGTACAAGTCAATTTATTTTGCAATGCTTTTAATAAGGACATAAAATCCCAAACGGCATAAATATGATTTTCTAAAAAGCAATGTAAGTCGTCAATCGTTTTTACTTTGTTGTATAACGAATGACTTAATAATTGTTCTTTTTGATTTTGTATGGAACGATTGATTTGTTCAATTCTCATGTGTTATATTTTTTGTAAAATTATAAAAGCTCCTCCAAACAGAGAAGCTTTTATATCAATTTTATCTATTGTTTAATTACTTAAACGCAGGGAAACCAGTTACATCCATACCTGTAATTAACAAGTGAATGTCGTGCGTTCCTTCATAAGTTACTACCGATTCTAAATTCATCATGTGTCTCATGATAGAATATTCACCAGTAATTCCCATTCCACCAAGCATTTGGCGTGCATCACGAGCAATGGTTAATGCCATATCCACGTTGTTTCTTTTTGCCATCGAAATTTGAGCGGTAGTTGCTTTTCCTTCGTTACGTAACACACCTAGTCTCCATGTTAATAATTGTGCTTTCGTGATTTCGGTAATCATTTCAGCTAATTTCTTTTGTTGTAATTGAGTAGCTCCAATTGGTTTGTCAAATTGTATACGCTCTTTTGAATATCTCAAAGCTGTATCATAACAATCCATAGCTGCTCCAATCGCACCCCAAGCAATTCCATAACGTGCTGAATCTAAGCACCCTAGCGGCGCTCCTAATCCAGATTTGTTTGGTAATAAGTTTTCTTTAGGCACTTTTACGTTGTCAAAAATAAGTTCGCCAGTAGCAGAAGCTCGTAACGACCATTTGTTGTGAGTTTCTGGTGTTGAAAAACCTTCCATTCCACGTTCCACGATTAATCCGTGAATTCTTCCTTCTTCATTTTTTGCCCAAACTACTGCAATATCAGCAAAAGGGGCATTTGAAATCCACATTTTAGCACCATTTAAAAGATAATGGTCGCCCATGTCTTTAAAATTCGATGTCATACCACCTGGATTTGAACCGTGATCAGGCTCGGTTAAACCAAAACAACCAATGAATTCTCCAGTAGCTAATTTTGGTAAATATTTCATGCGTTGTTCTTCGTTTCCATATTTCCAAATAGGATACATTACTAAAGAAGATTGAACAGAAGAAGTAGAACGAACGCCCGAATCTCCTCTTTCAATTTCTTGCATGATTAAGCCATACGAAATTTGGTCTAATCCAGCACCGCCATATTCAACAGGAATATAAGGACCAAAACCTCCAATTTCACCTAACCCTTTTACAATTTGATGCGGAAATTCTGCTTTTTGAGCATATTCTTCAATGATGGGAGATACTTCTTTTTTAACCCAAGCACGTGCAGCATCACGTACTAATTTATGTTCGTCAGATAATAATTCGTCTAATAAATAATAATCTGGCGATTGAAATAAGTCTGGTTTCATAATTGTTGTTTTGAAAGGAACAAAAGTAAGTAAAGATTTTTAACAAATCAATGAACGAATGTTATAATTTAAAATTACATTTTCAAATAATAATCCTTCGTTAAATCGATATATTCAGGGGTGTATTGATGACGCGAAATTTCAATAGTGAGTGCATCTATTAGCGGAGTTTGTTCTGTCCGAGAAAAAGCCAATAAACTTCTTTTAATTTCGGAGGTTGGTGTTCCTTTTACTCGCGTAATTTTGAATGGGAATAAATCCAATTCTTTACACATTGAAACAAATTTTGCTTCTTCTTTAAAAGGAATAATTACTGAAAATATTCCGTTATCTGAAAGTAATAATCCAGCCGCTTCAATTAATTCTTCAAAAGGCATTGCATCTTGAAATCGTGCAATGTCACGTTGCGAATCATCGGTTTTAAAATCTTCAGCATAAAACGGCGGATTGGAAATAATTAAATCATATTCATCTTCAGGTTCGTCCACAAATTCATCTAAACCAGCATGAAAACAAAATAATTTATCGCCCCACGGTGAAGTTTCAAAATTTTCAACACATTGTTCGTAAGCTTCTTCGTCAATTTCGATAGCGTCAATTTGTTCAGCGTTGCTTCTTTGTGCTAACATCAAGGATAAAATTCCAGTGCCTGCCCCAATATCTAATATGTTATAAGGATTATTAATTATCGGAGTCCAAGCGCCAAGTAAAACACCATCAGTGCCAATTTTCATTGCACATCGATCTTGATTAACGGAAAATTGTTTGAATTTGAACAAAATGAATAAAGTTAGAATTTAATCAACTTAAAAAATTGTAAACTGAGACTGCGACCGTAAACTATTGTAAATATAAATCAACCAAACCTTCCGGAGTTTCTAAAGTAATGGTTTTGTTTTTTCGGTCTAAAGCAATAATGAAATCATCAATTAGCGGAATTAAAATTTCTATTCCGTTTTTGTCAATTTCAAAAAGGGGTTGCGCACCACTATCATTAATGGCTGCAATTTTTCCAATGTTACCTCTTTTGGTGTCTATCACATCAAATCCAATTACTTCGTGAAAGTAGAATTGTGTTCCTTCTAATTTGGGTAACATTGAAAGTGGAAGATAAATTTCGCTGCCCATAATTTCGTCTGCATCTTCTTCAGTTTGAATGTCTTCAAAACGAACGCGAAGAAATTTTTCTTTATGAAGCGAACTACTTTCAATAAAAAATGGAACCAGTGTTTTGTTGAGTTCAACAAATACTGATTCCAAATTTTGATACAATTGGGGTTCGTCGGTATCTAAATACGCTAATACTTCCCCTTTGAAACTAAATTTTTTCGCGATTTTACCTAAATAGAAACAATCCTCTTTACGCATGTAATCGCTGTATGATTAAGCTTCTGTTTCTTCGTTGCTTTCTTCAGCTGCAGGAGCTTCTTCAGCTACTGCTTCAACTGCAGGAGCTTCCTCAACTTCTGCTGGAGCTTCTACTTCAGCTACTGCTTCTACTTCTACTTCTGGAGCTGCTTCTTCAGTTACTGCTTCAACTGCTGGAGTTTCCTCAACTACAGTTTCAACAACTTCTGCTGGAGCTTCTACTTCAGCTACTGCTTCTACTTCTGGAGCTTCTACTTCAGCTACTTCTTCAACTTTCGCTGCTTCAGCTTGAGCTGCAATACGTTTTGCGTTAGCTTCTTTTTCAGCTTTTAAAGCTTTAGCTTTTGCTGTTTCATCCGCTTTAGATAATCCTGCTTTTTTCGCATCAACTTTATTTGCTTTTTCATCTAACCAAGCTGCTAATTTAGCATCTGCTTGTTCTTGAGTTAAAGCACCTTTACGAACTCCTCCATCTAAATGGTGTTTTAATAAAGCACCTTTGTAAGATAAAATAGCTCTTGCCGTATCGGTTGGTTGAGCTCCATTGTGTAACCATTGAACAGCACTTTCTAAGTTCAAATCAATAGTTGCTGGATTAGTGTTTGGATTGTAAGTTCCGATTTTTTCTAAGAATTTACCATCTCTTTTTGAGCGCGCATCTGCTGCAACAACCCAATAAAAAGGTTTCCCTTTTTTTCCGTGTCTTTGTAATCTAATTTTTACTGACATAATCTTGTGATTAATTTAAGGTACTCGACCTTGGTTATTTAAGGGTGCAAATATATAAAACTTTGTAATATAAATAACCTATCTCTGTAAAAAATATTTTTTAGTTGATTTTGTGTTTGTTTGGATAAAAAACTTATTTTTGTTTCCCCAACATACAATAAACCCTTAAAGATGAAAAAATTTATTTATTTCTTTGCTATCGTTGCGTTATTTAGCGCCTGTGAGCAAGATATTCAAACCAATACTCCAGGTTTTCAAGCCAAACTTAACGATGTACAATGGAGAGCTAATAATGCAAGTGTTGCTGTCGATGCAACTGGAGGAATGACTATTACCGCGTATTCATCTTATGAAACGGTTGTTTTGAAAACAAATTCAACAAATGTTGGTACATATTACTTAGGCACACAAAACACAAATAATTTTGCTTCCTATATTTCTAATGCTAATGGGTTTTCTAACGCTTATGATACTAGTGTAGTTGAAGGGCCAGCCTATCTATTATCAAATTTATTAACAGCCGGAACAGGATACACAACTTCTGCAGCAGCGCATACAAGTGGCGGTTCGGGATCTGGATTGCGATTAGCTTTAACTACTTTATCAGGTGCAGTTACTAAGGTTACGGTGGTTTCAAGAGGATTAGGATATGTTTCAGGAGATGTAGTAACAATTCAAGGAGGTAATAATAACGCAACGGTTCGAATTGAAAATGTGCAACAAAGTAATGGCGAAATAGAAATTGAAGATATTTCTGGAGGTTTATTTACAGGTACTTTTAAATTGAATGCTACTAATGCAGATGGAGAAGTAGTAACCATGTCTGAAGGCAATTTTTATAAAATACCAATAGGGCAATAAAAAAATAGAATAATAGCACCATAGTAAAACCATTTGAAGAAATTCAAGTGGTTTTTTGTTAATAACTAAAATTGCTCCTTAACGACTTAAAATGTAATTTTGATAATTCTCAAATTCGTATTGTGAGCATTGGAATTTGAATTTTTGAACTTGGAATTTTAACACTATGTATTTAATTTTCGATACCGAAACAACCGGATTGCCTAGAAGTTGGTCAGCACCTATTACAGATACTGATAACTGGCCTCGTTGTATTCAAATAGCTTGGCAGTTGCACGATGAGATGGGAAATTTAATCGAGCACCAAGATTATTTGGTAAAACCCGAAGGTTTCAATATTCCATATGATGCCGAACGAATTCATGGTATTTCTACAGAATTGGCAATGGAGCAAGGAATTTTGTTATCGGAAGTTTTAGAAAAATTCAATATTGCACTTTCTAAAACTAAATTCATTGTTGGGCAAAATGTAGGATTTGATGTCAATATCATGGGATGCGAATTTCATCGCATGAAAATTGGTTCAGACATGATCAAAATGCCTGTTTTAGATACGTGTACCGAAATAACAGCTAATTTATTGAAGTTACCTGGTGGGAGAGGCGGAAAGTTTAAATTACCAACATTAACCGAATTACATCAATATCTTTTTAATCAACCTTTTGCAGAAGCACATAATGCAACTGCTGATGTGGAAGCTACAACGCGCTGTTTTCTGGAGTTAATTAAAAGAGAAATTTTTACCAAAGAAGAACTTGATGTAACTCCCGACTATTTTAGAAGTTTTCGAGAAAAAAACCTTGGCGAAATTCAATTAATCGGATTAAAGCATATTAATCTAAAACAAGCCTCTGACGAAATTAGAGCGCGTTTGAAAAAAATTGAACAAGAAGAAGTTCAAACCACAATTTCAGACGATATAAAATCCGATTTAAAAGACGCTGCTTTTGCACATTTGCAAAATCATACGCAATTTTCGGTGTTGCAGTCAACTATTGCAGTAAATGATTTGGTAAGCGCTTCAGCTAAATTTAATATGCCTGCAGTTGCTATCACAGATACGGGAAACATGATGGGAGCTTTCCATTTTGTAAGTGCAGTAATGAATCATAACAAAGCTGCAAAAATAAAAATTGAAGCGTCAATTGAAGCGGGCGAAATTCCGACAGAAACCGAAATCAAGCCGATTGTAGGTTGCGAATTCAATATTTGTGACGATCATAAAGATAAAACCAAAAAAGACAACGGTTATCAAGTTGTTTTATTGGCAAAAAATAAAAAAGGCTATCATAATTTAGCCAAAATGTCTTCTATTGCCTATACGGATGGGTTTTATTACGTTCCTCGTATTGATAGAAAAATCATTGAGCAATATAAAGAAGATATTATTGTTTTGTCGGGAAATTTATATGGCGAAATTCCGAGTAAAATTCTAAATGTTGGCGAAAGTCAAGCTGAAGAAGCCTTGATTTGGTGGAAAGATAAGTTTGGCTCCGATTTCTATTTGGAATTAATGCGTCACAAGCAAGAAGACGAAAATCGGGTTAACCAAACCTTAATAGCTTTCGCAAAAAAGCATCAAGTAAAGTTGGTTGCGACCAATAATACCTATTACGTTAATAAAGAAGATGCCAACGCACACGATATTTTATTGTGTGTAAAAGATGGTGAAAAACAAGCAACGCCAATTGGTCGCGGTCGCGGATATCGATACGGATTGCCCAATGAGGAATATTATTTTAAATCGGGTGACGAAATGAAGCAACTTTTTGTTGATTTGCCTGAAGCGATTATCAATATTCAGGAAATCATCGATAAAGTGGAAGCGTATTCTTTGTATCGTGATGTTTTACTTCCCAAATTTAAGATTCCTGATGAATTTGAAGTTCCAGAAGATACCCAAGATGGTGGCGTGCGAGGTGAAAATAATTATTTAAGACATTTAACCTACAAAGGCGCCGAAAAACGCTATCCAGAATTAACCGATGACATTAAAGAGCGTTTAGATTTTGAATTACTTACGATCTCAAATTCGGGGTATCCAGGTTATTTTTTAATTGTTCAAGATTTCATTGCCGAAGCCCGAAAAATGGATGTTTCCGTGGGGCCAGGTCGTGGTTCTGCTGCGGGTTCTGCGGTTGCCTACTGTTTAGGAATTACCAATATAGACCCTATTAAATACGATTTACTTTTTGAGCGTTTCCTAAATCCCGATCGTGTTTCCATGCCCGATATCGACATCGATTTTGATGATGAAGGTCGTGGTCGCGTAATGGATTATGTTATCAATAAATACGGCTCAAATCAGGTAGCACAAATTATTACGTATGGAAAAATGGCTACAAAATCGGCTATTCGAGACACCGCTCGTGTGCTAGATTTACCATTGTTTGAAGCGGATCGAATTGCCAAATTGATTCCAGGAATGATGCCTGCCAAATGGAATTTAGCTCGATTTTTAGCCGAAGACGAAAGCGAAGTCAAAAAAGCATTGCGTTCGGATGAATTTGAAAAAGTCAAAGAATTAATTGGAATTGCTAATTCTGAAGATTTAGCAGGAGAAACCATTCAGCAAGCAAAAGTATTAGAAGGTTCCATGCGAAATACCGGAATTCACGCGTGCGGAGTAATCATTACGCCATCTGATATAACCAATTTCGTTCCCGTTACAACTGCAAAAGATTCCGATTTATATGTTACTCAATTTGACAACTCGGTAGCCGAAAGCGCTGGTTTGTTAAAGATGGATTTTTTAGGATTAAAAACCCTAACCTTAATAAAAGACACAGTTAAATTGGTAAAATATCGTTTAAATATCGATTTAGATCCTGATAATTTCCCAATTGACGATGCAAAAACATATGAATTATTCCAAAGAGGTGAAACGGTTGGAGTGTTCCAATACGAATCACCTGGAATGCAAAAATACATGAAGGACTTAAAGCCAACTGTTTTTGCCGATTTAATTGCTATGAATGCACTATATCGTCCAGGACCATTGGAATATATTCCTTCATTCGTTCGAAGAAAAAACGGCGAAGAAGAAATCAAATACGATTTAGAAGCCTGTGAAGAGTATCTTGCAGAAACCTACGGAATTACCGTTTATCAAGAGCAAGTAATGCTTTTGTCTCAATCATTAGCTGGATTTACAAAAGGTGATGCCGATGTACTTCGTAAAGCAATGGGTAAAAAAGACAAACCAGTATTGGATAAAATGAAGCCTAAATTCATCGAGCAAGCCGCAGAAAAGGGTCATGATCCAATAATTTTAGAAAAAATTTGGAAAGACTGGGAAGCGTTTGCTAGTTATGCGTTCAATAAATCGCACTCTACTTGTTATGCTTGGATTGCCTATCAAACCGCTTATTTAAAAGCACATTATCCAGCGGAATACATGGCTGCGGTGCTTTCAAATAACATGAACGATATCAAGCAAGTTTCGTTTTTCATGGAAGAATGTAAACGTATGGGATTAGCTGTTTTAGGCCCAGATGTGAATGAATCATTCTATAAATTTACGGTAAACGAAAATTATGCTGTACGTTTTGGAATGGGAGCTGTTAAAGGAGTTGGAGCAGGAGCTGTGCAAACTATTGTTGAAAACAGAAAAGAAGGTAACTATAAATCTATTTTTGATTTAGCGAAGCGAATTGACTTGCGTGCTGCTAATAAAAAAGCATTTGAAAATTTAGCTTTAGCAGGTGGTTTTGATGGTTTTACCGAAACCCATCGTGCCCAATATTTTCATCATGATGGCGACGGAATTACGTTTTTAGAAAAGGCGATTCGCTATGGGTCGAAATTTCAAGAAAACGAAAATTCTTCGCAAGTAAGTTTATTTGGCGATGCTTCCGAAGTGCAAATTGCAGAACCTGTTGTGCCTCCTTGTGAAGATTGGAGCACTATGGAAAAATTAGCCAAAGAAAAAGAAGTCGTTGGTATTTATATTTCGGGTCATCCATTAGATGATTATAAGTTTGAAATGAAATATTTCTGTTCGGCTAAACTGGAATCGCTAAAAAATTTAGCACAACATTTGGGTAAAAATCTTTCTTTTGGAGGAATTGTAACCAATGTTCAGCATCGAACTGCCAAAAACGGGAAAGGATGGGCAACCTTTGTTTTAGAAGGCTATGACGAAAGTTATGAGTTCCGAATTTTTGACGAAGAATATTTAAAATACCGCCATTTCTTGTTGCAAAATCAGTTTGTGTTTTTTAAAATCAATGTAAAAGAAGGTTGGGTTAATCGCGAAACCGGAAAAAAATCAGATCCCAGAATTCAGTTTATTGACGCAAAAATGTTGGCCGATGTATTGCCGTCATTTGCTAAAAAATTGATCATTCATATAGATATTAAAGAGTTGCATTCCAATTTTGTGACCGAATTAAATGAATTATTTACAGCAAACAAAGGAGAAAATTCGGTAACTTTTGAAGTAATGGAATTAGAACGGATAAAAAAAACCATAGAGTTAAGTCCGGTTATTGTTGAAGAAGAAATTGAAAATATTGAAGAAGGAGAAGAAGCAACACAAATGAATCTCGATATTCCAGTTGAAAAAGAAGAAATTTTAGTTAAAACGAAACTTTCCATGCCAAGTCGAAAATTAAAAGTAAAGATTTCATCTGAATTGCTTCAGGAATTAGACAAAATGCAAGTAAGTTTCAAATTGAACTAAGTGTCAAGCAGCTAACACTTTGTTTTTCATTAATGTTCGAATTTTGCTTTATAAAACAAATGTATTATGAAAAAAATGTTAACATTAGTATTGCTTAGCTTGTCGTTTTCTTTGTCGGCACAAATAGCAGATTTGCCAGAAAATATTTGTCCTTTATTAATAGGAGAAAAAATTCCAAACACTATTTTGCATAATGAACAAGGTAAAGCCGTAGAAACGGATGATATTTTAGCAAAAAAAACCGTATTAGTGGTTTACCGAGGCGGCTGGTGCCCTTATTGTAATTCTCAATTATCAGATTTACAAGATATTGAAAATCAAATACTTCAGTTAGGCTATCAAATAATTGCAGTTAGCCCAGACGCGCCATCTTTTATCAAACAAACAGAAGAAAAAAAGGAGTTAGCTTATCAGCTTTTTTCAGATAGCGAAGGAGTTTTTTCTCAAGCTTTAGGAATTGCTTATAAAAAAGAAAAAGCGAAACTGGATAAATTTTCCGAAGGGAAAAATCCAGGTTTTTTGCCAGTTCCTTCGGTTTATGTATTGAATGGAAAAAGAGAAATTGAGTTTTTATATATCAATCCAAATTATGCAGAAAGGCTAGATGGAAATTTACTACTAGCAGTGTTAAAAGCCTTGTAAATTAGATTTTTATATACCTAAATAAATAAAAGCTATTTTTATTCCCGAAAAAATAAAAAATAAATACCTATTTTTGTTTCATAATAAAGTAAATAAAAAAATATCACATGGCATTAGCAATAACAGATGCTACTTTTGACGAAGTAGTTTTGAAATCAGACAAACCAGTAGTAGTAGATTTTTGGGCAGCTTGGTGCGGACCTTGTAGAATGGTTGGACCAGTTATCGATGAAATTCACAGCGAATATGAAGGAAAAGCAGTAGTGGGTAAAGTAGATGTGGATGCAAACCAAGAATTTGCTGCAAAATATGGAGTGAGAAATATTCCAACCGTATTAATATTCCAAAATGGAGAAGTAGTAGGAAGACAAGTTGGGGTAGCTCCTAAAAAAACCTATACTGATGCAATTGACGCATTATTATAATAATTTATAAAAAATACATATTGAAGGTTCAACGAAAGTTGAGCCTTTTTTTATCCATAACCATTTACCTATAACCTTTCACCTACAAAATAAAATCTTTCCCTATCTTTACGTTATGAATTTAGAGCAGCAAATAGAAAAAATTTCCAGTTTTGAACATTTAGAACTTTTAGCAAATCAAATTGTAGAAGGTTTTATTTCGGGTATGCACAAATCACCTTTTCATGGTTTTTCGGCTGAATTTGCCGAGCATAAAACCTATAATCAAGGTGAAAGCACCAAACATATCGATTGGAAATTATTTGCTAAAACCGATCGTTTATATACCAAGCGATATGAAGAAGAAACCAATTTGCGATGCCATTTAATTGTTGACAATTCCTCATCAATGCATTATCCAAAATTGAAAGCGAATCAACCTTTTTATGAAAATAAAATTGGTTTTTCGGTATTAGCTTCAGCCGTTTTAATGAATTTATTAAAAAAGCAACGTGATGCTGTGGGGTTAAGTATTTATTCAGACACGTATGAATATTATGCACCCGAAAAAGGAAGCGATCGTCATCATCGCATGATTTTAAATACTTTAGAAGGAGTTTTAAAAAATGATTCCACCACAAAAACAACTGACACAGTAACTTATTTACATCAAATTGCTGAAAATTTACACCGTCGTTCTATGGTAATTTTATTTACCGATTTATTTCAAAATGAGGATAACGATAAAATTTTCAAGGCATTACAGCATTTAAAACATAATAAACATAAGGTTGTGGTGTTTCATGTGTATGATCAAAAGACTGAATTGAACTTTAATTTTGATGCGGCTCCTCGCAAATTTATTGATGTTGAGACCGGTGAATCCATTCAATTATTTGCCGAAAATAGCCAGGAGGCCTATCAAAAAGTCATTGCAAACTATTTTAAAACAATAGAAGCTACTTGTTTACAATATCAAATCAAATATATTCCGGTGGCAATTGATGAAAAATTTGAAAAAATTATGACTTCATATTTGGTTGAAAAACAAAAGTTTGCCTAGTTTCCTCAAAAAAACTTTGCCTTTTTTTTAAAAAATATTTGCAGGAATCAAAAAGCGTAGTATATTTGCACTCGCAATGAAGTTCACCTAGTATTTTATTAGTATAAGAAACAGTGAATAATGCTCTGGTTTGGTAGTTCAGTTGGTTAGAATACATGCC